>JASHYB010000073.1 GCA_030043255.1 Thermoplasmata archaeon
AAGGTCACCTCGACGGCGACGCCCGAGCCCACCACCTTCACCGGGTCGGGCAGGCCCTTGCCGACGTAGCCGGTGACCGGGACGATCCGGTACGGGTAGCTGCCGTTCGGCAGCTCGAAGGAGAGGGTCACGGCGCCGTCCACCGATTCGTGCGTGACCCCGTCGACCGACACGCTCCAGTTGGTGCCGCTCGGCAGGCCGCTCTCCGTGAACGACACCTCGTACGGATAGACGTAGGTGATCACGAGGGCGGCGCTCTTCGGCACCGTGACCTGACCGGTGAGCGCGACCACCGTCTTGCCGACCTTCGCGGTGATCGTCTGGTTCGTCAGCGGCTGCACGGCGTACGCGTAGGTCCCGGGGGTCAGGTTCTGGAACAGGTCGACCTTCGTCGTCGAGCAGCGGTCCCAGCCGGAGAGGAGCACGCACCAGCGCTGGCCCTTCGGCAGGTGGGCGGCGTGGAAGCCGATCGAGTAGGTCTTGTTCTTCTCGAAGATGAACGCCTCGCTCGCGCCGGCGCTGCTGAGCGCGATCGACCCTCCCGCGGCCGGTCCGGTCGCCTCGTACCCTGCCGGGCCCTCCACCAGGTAGTCGTAGGTCCCGGCGGGCTCGCGGAAGGCGATGGTCGGCTGCTCCGTCGTGACCGCGGTGCCGTTCACCGCCCCCGTCCAGCTCTTGCCGGTGGGCAGGCCGGTCTCGGTGAAGATGATGTAGTCGAGCGAGGAGGCCCCGACGAACGACAGCGTGCCCTCTCCCTCGTTGGCCACGAGGACCTGCGACGTCGCCGGGTCGACCGCCAGCGCGACCGGCTTCCAGCCGACGGAGATCGTGCCGACGACCCTGGCGGACGTGGTGTTCACCTCGCTGACGTTGAACGAGCCGGCGTTGGCGACCAGCACCAGCGACTGCGCTGCGTCGAACGCCACCGCGCTCGGCTCGCTGCCGACCGCGACGTTCGCGACGACCCGGTCGGTGGAGGTGGAGACGGACAGCAGGCTCACGTTCGAGGAGCCCGAGTTCGCGACCAGCACCTCGCCCGAGGACGGGTCGTAGGCGACCCCCTCGGGCTGCGCGCCGACGTGCAGGGTCCCGACCACCTTGTTGGTCGCCAGCGACAGGACGCTGACGTTCGCCGAGCCGAGGTTGGAGACCACGGCGACCCCCTGGGCGTCGTCGACCGCGATCCCGAACGGATGCAGGCCGACCGCGACCGTCGCCAGGACCGTGAAGTTCGCGTCCGCGATCACGCTGACCGTCCCGGAGCCCTGGTTGGCCACCAGCACCTCGTGCTCGTCGGCCGCGTAGGCGAGGCCGTTGGGGTCCGCGCCGACCGGTACGGTCGCCACCGGGCTCCCGTTCGTGCCGTCGAGGACGGCAACCTGGCCGGTCCCCGCATCGCTGACGTAGACCTGGCCGGTCCCGGTATCGTAGACGACGCCCGTCGGGGCCGAACCGGCCTTCACCACCGCGCTGACCGTGCCGCTGCCCCCCGCGACGATCTGCAGCGTGTTCGCGTCCCGGTCGGTCACGAAGACGCCGCCGGTCGCGGGGTCGTACGCTTCCCCCGCGGGGTCGGCCCCGACGGCGACGGTGGCCAGGATGCCGATCGCCTTCGGTTTGTCGGAGAGGAGCGACAGCTCGTTCGCCGCGTCCAGCGCGACAATCGCCTTGCCGCGGGTCGGGTCGACCGCCACGCCGAGCGGGTCGGAACCGACCGGCACGGTGGCGACCAGCGAGTCGTTCGAGTCGCTGACGACGCTGACGGTCCCGGAGAGGGAGTTGCTGACGTACAGGTAGCTGCGCTTGGCGTCGTAGGCGATCCCGGAGGGACCGCCCCCGACCGCGATCGCCCCGACCACCGTGTTCGTGGCGTCCGAGATCACGCTGGTGGAGTTCGAGCCGTAGTTCGTGACGTAGATGCGGTCCTTGACCGGGTCGAAGGCGACGCCGTCCGGATGCTGGCCGACGGCGATCGTCGCGACCACGGAGTCGGTGGTGTCGGAGATGACGCTGACGTTGTTCGAACCGGAGTTGGCGACGAACAGCTCCCCCAGGTGCGCGTCGTAGGCGATCGCGTCCGGGCCGGAGCCGACGGCGATGGTGGTGACGACCGCGTTGGTCAGGTTGTTGACCACGGTCACGTTGTCGGACAGGTAGCTCGCGACGAACGCCTCGCCCCGGTCGACGTCGTAGGCGACCGCGTCCGGATCGAAGCCCACCTGCACGCTGGCTACGGTGGAGTTCGTCTGGTCGGAAATGACGGTCAGGTTCCCCGTCACCTCGTCCGCGACGAACAGCTCGTTGTCGTACGGGTCGAAGGCGATGCCGCTCGGCCCGCTGCCCACCGGGATCGTCGTGACCACGGTGTCGTTGACGTCGGACAGGACGCTGACGTTGCTGGACAGGTAGTCGGTGACGTACGTCGTGTTGATCGTCGAGGCGAAGGCGACCCCCGTGGGGCCGAGGCCGTTGTCGGCCGAGAAGTTGCCCGGTACGAGGGTGTGGTTGAACAGGACCAGGGTCGCGGCGACCGCCGCGGCCGAGCCGGTGTCCGGCAGGACCGACCTCTGCGGAGCGGACAGCGCCGCCGGGACCTCGGCGCGCGGAGCGGTCGGCGCCGCCGCGTTGGCCCCTACGCTGGCGAGCCACGCGGGGGTCAGCATCCCCACCGTCGCGCCGACCACGATCAGCACCGTGACCATCACCCACGACCTGCGGGCGCCCCTGCCCGTGCCTACCACGGCCCGTACCCCCTCAGCCCGGGGCCCGATCGGGTCCCTGCCCTTACCGGCGGATAGGCGCGCCGGGCTTTAGACCTTCGCGGACGGCTCAGCCCAGCTTCCGGGCGGGCCCGGGGCCGAGCCAGAGCGTCCGAAGCCCCGGTTGGGCAGGATCTCGGACCTCAACGGACGCCGGTCGCGCACGAATCCGTGCTTCGGCGTGACACGGCCGGACGCTCGTCGGGACGCGTGGCGTAAACGTTTAACACCTTAGCTAGAACCGAGGCATGCGCGTAAATCACAGAGTATATGTGCCCTCCAGAACCTAGTACGTTCGATGCCGCGGCCAAGGAAGGACAAGGCGAAGCGCCGTGTGGGACTGGCGGTCTATGTCGAGCCCGGGATTCTCCGGGCGCTTCGACGGGCCGCGGAGAACGACCGTAGGTCCGCTTCGATGCAGGCGGCCCTGTACATCGAGAACGGCTTGGGGCTCGGAAAGCCCCGCCGCAGCTGAACCCTCGACCGCCTCAGGGGCCGGCCGTCGGCCAGGCCCCTTCCAACTCGAACGATCCCCGCCGGGATAGCTCGGCGCGCGCGGTGGCGCGAGATCGCGGTGAACACACTTGGTGGGGCGGGGTGCCCCCGGTCGCTCGGCGCGGGCTGACCCGCACGGCCCAGGGTGAAGCGGACCCTGATAAGGGGGGGAGCTTGAGCCGTCGCGACCATGTACGACATGAAGAACCTGGGCCGCCTGAAGACCATCGAGGCCAACGCGCCGGACGCGATGCGGGCGTTCCGCGAGTTCGATCGTGCCGCGCTAGCGGAGGGCGCGGTCCCGGTCAAGTACAAGG
>JASHYB010000074.1 GCA_030043255.1 Thermoplasmata archaeon
GCCCCGGACGGCCGCAGGACGCCGGACGGGTGGGAGTGGACCGAGCCGACCACGGTGAGGTCGGCGGGGAGCATGTAGAGGCGGAAGTTCGCGTGCCGCCGGCCGGCCGTGCCCCCCGGCACGAGGAGCAGTTCGGAGATCACCCCGGGCGGGTCGGCGCGCAGCACCCCGCCGAACTCGTTGGGGTAGGCCGAAGCGCCGCTCGCGAGCGCGCTGTCCAGCGCGCGCCGCGTGATGGCGGTCGGGGTCGCGCCCAGCCGCGGGCCGGCGCCGTCGCTCTTACGGTGGGGCCGAAAGAACGGCACGGCCGCCGCCGTCCTCCTCCTCGCTCCAGGGCAGAATCCGCTTGCCGCGCAGCCGGTCGAAGTACGACGTGCCGAAGCGGACCAGCGAGGCACGGCGCGGGGAGCGGTAGATCGTCACGGCTTCGCCGGGCCCCAGCGGATGCTCGCCGTCCCCGTCCGCGAGGACCACCGTCTTGCCGCCTTCCCGGAGCGAGCGGATGCGGACGGTCCGCAGGCCGCCGAGGACGACCGCGCGGGCCTCGACCCGGAACGGCGCGATCGCCGTGAGCACGAAGCCGTCGACCTCCGGCTCGACGATCGGGCCGAGCGAGCTCAGCGCGTAGGCGGTCGATCCGGTGGGCGTCGCGACGATCAGCCCGTCCGCCCGGACCGTCCCGGCGCGCCGTCCGTCGAACGCGATCTCGAAGGTCCCCATCTTGCCGACCTGCGTGGCGTGCACGACGTACTCGTTCGTCGCGTCCGGCAGCGGTCGTCCGGCGAGCTCGGCGGCGAGCTTGGTGCGTTCCTCCAGGAAGTAGCGTCCGCCGAGCAGCTGGTCCACCGCCGTCTCCAGCTCCGCGGGCGATCGGCCGTCGACCTCCGCCAGCACGCCGAGGGTGCCCGCGTTCACCGGCAGCAGCGGGAGCAGGGTGCGACGCAGGGCGTGCAGGAAGGTCCCGTCCCCGCCGATCGCGACCAGCAGCTCCGCCTGGAGCTTCGACCAGCTGGCGGTCGGCCGGTCGGGCACGTGCTCGCCGAGCTCCTCGGTGAGGACCACTTCCGCCCGACGGCCGACGAGCTCGAGGGTCCGACGGGCGAGGCTCAGGGCCCCGGGCTTGTTCGGGTTGGCGTGCAGGGCGAGCTTCACGGGGCGGGCGTCTCCCAGGCCGCCTTCGCCCACGCCGGGTCGCCCCAGGCGAGCACCGTGGTGCGCTGCGTGACCCCGAGCGGGAACCGCTCCAGCGACCGGCCGGTCGCGTCGCTCATCCCGCCGCCGGCCTCGAGCAGGAGGCGGTAGGCGGCCGCGATGTCGGTCGCCCGCAGGTTGGTCGTGCCGTCCGCGTTCTCGAAGACGTAGGCGTCCCCGCCGCCCTCGGCGACCAGCGCGATCTCCAGCGAAGCGCAGCCCAGCGAGCGCACCCGGCGCGCCCGCCCGACCAGCGCCGCCGAGCGGGGGCTCGCGAAGCGCCCCAGGTTGACGAAGACGACCTCGCCCCGGCCGGGCCAGGCGCGGGTGCGGATCGGGCGGCCGTCGCGGAACGCCCCCTCCCCGCGCGCCGCCCAGTAGGTCGTGCCCCGGGCCAGGTCGCGGACCAGACCGAGGTCGACGCTCCCGAGGTCGTTTTCCCCGAGCGCGAGCGAGACGGTCGAGAACGGCAGGTTCCGGACCGCGTTCGCGGTGCCGTCGATCGGGTCGACCACGAGCGTGCGCCGACCGCCGCGCTCGACGACCCCCGCCTCCTCGGAGACGACGTTCCAGTCGAGGCGCTCCTCCTCCAGCGCGTCCAGGATGGCGCGCTCGGCCAGCCGGTCGAGTTCCTCGGTCGGGGTGCCGCTCGCCCCCATCGCGACGACGTCCGCGCGGTGCGGCGAGCGGCCGCTTTCCCGCGCGACCCGCTCGACCGCGAGGCCGATGCGGTGCAGGACCCCCAGCTCGCGGCGCGTCGCCTCCTCCACGGGCCGAGCGAGCCGGGCGGGCTAATAGACCCCTTCTCCGCCGGCCGTCAGCGCGCCGCCCGGGCCCGGAGCGTTATCTTGGGGGGCCGCTCGGCCCCGCGTGGAGCTGCGGTTCCTCGGCGGGGCGTCGGAGGTCGGCTCGCTGGGCCTCGTCGTCCGGGACCAGGGGCGGACGCTCCTGTTCGACTACGGCCTGACCCCGACCGACCCGCCGACCTACCCGCGACCGGCGCCGACGAACCTGGACGTCGCCTTCCTCTCCCACGCGCACCTCGACCACTCGGGGATGACGCCGGTCCTGAGCCGGCTGCCGAAGACCCGGCTGGTCGCGACGCCCGTGACCGTCGCGGTCGCCGACCTCCTGACGAAGGACGCCCTGAAGGTGGCCCGTCTCGAGGGCTATCTGCCGGCCTACGCCCCGAGCGACATCCACGCGCTGCACAACCGGTTCGCGGCCGTCGACCGGCACGCCACCTTCCGCCACCACGGCATCGAGGTCGAGCTGACGCCGGCCGGGCACATCCCCGGCGCGACGATGCTGCTCTACCGCGGCGAGCACGACGTGCTGTTCACCGGCGACCTGCAGACGATCCCGACCCACCTGGTCGGCGGCGCCGAGCCGGTCGAAGCGGACGTCCTAGTGATGGAGTCGACCTACGCCGGGCGCGAGCACCCGGACCGACGCGAGACGGAGCGCAAGTTCCTCGCCAAGGTCGCCGAGACGATCGAGCGGGGCGGCAAGGTGGTCGTCCCCGCCTTCGCCGTCGGGCGGGCGCAGGAGGTCCTCATGACCCTCGCGGGCAGCGGCTACACGACCTACCTCGACGGCATGGCCCGCTCGGTCAACGAGATCTACCTCGCCGCGCCCGAGTACCTCGCCGACGCCCGCCGGTTCCGGCGGGCCCTGGAGTCGGTCCACGTCGTCGAGCACGCCGGCGCGCGCAAGAAGGCCCTGCAGGACGCCGACGTGATCGTCACCACCGGCGGGATGCTGGACGGCGGACCGGTGCTCTACTACGTCGGGGAGCTCTACCGCGATCCGCGGAGCTCGATCCTGCTCACCGGCTTCCAGGTGGAGGGCTCCAACGGCCGCCAGCTGCTCGAGCAGGGGACGCTGACGATCGACGACACGACGATCCGCCCGCTGGGGGACGTCCAGAAGTTCGACTTCTCCGCGCACGCCGGCCACAGCGACCTCGTGCGGCTCGCCCGCGAGACCCGGGCCTCGACGGTGGTGCTGATGCACGGCGACCACCGTGAGGCGCTGCGCGACGAGCTGCAGGCGTTCTGCGAAGTGATCCTGCCGGCGAACGGCCGGCCGTTCAGCCTGTAGGCAGGCGCGCGGCGCGGAGGGCCCACCGCGCCTCGTCGGCCAGCACCGTGAGCGACTCGAGGACCGGGACGTCGGACCGGTCCTCGGGGATCGCGGGAGCGCCGTCGTACAGGCCCGCGGGGTAGCGCCCCCACAGCCCGCGGTACAGGGCCGCGCCGAAGCCGGCCGCCTTCGCCCCGACGACGTCCAGCTCCCAGCGGTCCCCGACGTGGAGGATCTCGGCCGCCGGGCGCCCGAGCCGCCGGGCCGCCTCGAGGAAGATCCGGGGATCCGGCTTGCCGCAGCCGAGGTCGCAGGAGGAGACGATCTGCTGAAAGACCGGTCCTCCGCGGGCGCGCAGATGCTCCTCCCAGGTCGCCGCGCGACGCGCGGAGTTCGTCACCAGGACGCACGGGATCCCGCGGTCGGCGCACCAGGCGAGCAGCTCCATCGCCTCGGGGTTGGGGGTGGGCGGGTCCGACTCGAGGCCGGCCGCGGAGTAGGCGGACGCCGCGGCACCGGCCGGGCCGACGATCGTCGCCCCGAGCGCCGTGGCGACCGCCTGGACGACCTGAGCGGGGTCGGTGCGGATCGCCGCGTGAGGCTGCTCGTTCATGCGGGCGTACGTCCCTCGCGCCGCCTCGGCGAGCAGCTCCGGGGCGAACGGGGTCCCGTCCGGCCGTCGCAGGTACCGCTCCAGGACGCGGACCCGGGCCGCCTCCCACCGCGCCGGGTCCTCCGGTCCGTGGTAGAAGCTCGTGAACCAGAGATCGATCGAGAGCGCGCGGTACCGGCCCCGGAACGGCATCCGGCCGGTCCGAGGCGCGGCCGCAGATAACGACCGGTTCAGGACGGCAGGTCGACCTCGACCTCGCCGTCGGTGGTCCGCGCCGGGAAGACCGGTAGCGGCTCGACGCCGCCCTCCGGAGGCGCCACCCCGAACGGGTCGGCCCGCACCGCGCCGGTCACGAAGTCGAACGTGGCACCGTGCAGCGGGCAGGTGAGCCGGCCCTCCTCCATGGAGCCGTCGGCGAGGTCCCCGCCGATGTGCGGGCAGACGCCGTCCGCCGCCCGGATCTCGCCGGCGACGCGCGACAGCACGAGCGAGTGGGCCCCGACGGTGGCCGCGACCAGCGCTCCTTCGGCGATCGCCTCGGCCCGGATGCCGGTCCGTTGCCAGCTCATCGGGCGGGAGGAGAGACGAGCCCTTACTTGAGGCGTGAGCGGGCGCGGCGGACCGGCGACAGCGACTGAGGCTCCTCCTCGACGGGAGCCTCGATCGCCTCCTCGACGGGAGGCATCGGCTCGCGCGGGGCGAATCGGGCCCGGAGCTCCGTCCAGAGCTGCTCGAACCCTTCCCCGGTCTTCGCCGAGACCTGGAGCCGGCCGCTCGGCCGACGGGCGAGGTCCGCCTTCGTCTCGACCGCCACGATCGGCAGGTGGGGGAACTCCTCCCGCCACCGGTCGAGCAAGCGCTCCTGCTCGTCGATCGGGTAGCCGGAGCTGCCGCTGGGGTCGAGCACGAACAGGACGACGTCCGCTGCGCGGGCCACCGCGGTCTCCGCCTCCGCCTCGGCCGGATTTTCGTGCCCCCGACGGTCCAGCACCCCCGGCGTGTCGACGACCTGCAGGCGGTCGAAGCCGAGATCGGCGTGCCCGAGCTGGATCGCGACGGTGGTGAACGGGTAGTCGGCGACCTTTGGGCGTGCGGAAGACAGGCGGGCCACGAGCGACGACTTGCCGACGTTCGGAAAGCCGGCGACGACCAGGCGAGGCTCCGACGGGTCCAGCCGCGGTCGGTCCTTGAGGAAACGGCGGATCTCGCGGAGCCTCAGCAGGTCGGGATCGACCTCGCGGACGAAGCTGGCCAGGCGACCGTAGAAGCTCTTGACGACCCCGCCGATCTCGTCCGGGCCCTCGGCGCGTCCGAGCGCGCGTTCGGCGTCGTGCGCCGCCCGCCGGATCCGCTCCTCGGCCCGATGCAGCCGCAACAGGTGCCGCGAGAGCCCTCCCGCGCCGAACGCCCGGTCGACCAGGAGCCCTTCGAACTCCCCGAGCTCGGGCGCCCGGAGGCCCCGCGCGGCGAGCCGCAGCTGGCGGCCGACCGTCGCGGAGCTGCGGACGACCTTCAGCTCGGCCCGCCGTCGGTCCCGCTCGGGCTTGGTCGACCCGTGCGGGTTGACGAGCGAGGCGCGGTGGAAGGCGATCTCGAGGATCTCCTGCGAGGGGGCCGGGACTGCCGGTGCTGACGAGGCACGCGGGTCCCCTCGCGGCCGCGGGCTCCGTGCCATTGTCTCCGAGGAGCGCGCGGCGGAGATGAAGACGGCCGTCCGCACCGTGCGAAGGTGGAGCCCGGTTCACTCAACCCCTTTATTTCCTCCGGAGGTCGAGCGCGTCGGGCGATCGCCGTGGTCCGCTGGATTTCCGACGAGGCCGGCGAAGAGGCCGCGCTCCTGCAGGCGCTCGGGATCGCCTCGGCCGACGAGCTGTTCCGCGACGTGCCGAAGAAGGCCCGGCTCGGGCGGCTGGGGGTCGGCCCGGGGCACGAGGAGCGGGAGGTCGTCGCGCAGGTCGACCGCCTGCTGGAGCGGAACCGACCGCTCGGGCGGTTCGCGAACTTCCTCGGCGGCCGCGTCGT
>JASHYB010000075.1 GCA_030043255.1 Thermoplasmata archaeon
TGGAACTCGAGCTGCCGCTCGAGCTGGAGGAGCTCGGTTCCTCCCATCAGCCGAGAGGCCGCCTCTTGGAAGACTCGGGAGAGGACGTAGCCGTTTGACCGAAGCCATTGGACTACCTCGATGGGGGCTGTGATCTGGACCGGGACCGACAGGCCGACCTTGTCCCACTGTTTCTCGGGTCCGTGGGCGACGTTGCCCTTGAGGCCCCGAACCAACGGTTCAACCGGGGTTGGAGGTGCTGCCTCAGACATCGTTCAGCCGCCCTCCCTGACGTGAACCCCGGTTGGCAACCGGGGTTGGCGGGAGTGACTCAACCCCGGTTGCCGAAGGTATTCGAGAGGCCCCTGACGTGAACGAGCGAGCGAAGGCGGGACGGTCGGAGCGGAGACGGGCGGACGGGACGGCCGTACGAACGGGCCGGACCGGGAACGGGACGGGACGGGTTGGGTGAGGGGAGCGGAAGGGGTCGGGACAGGGAACGGATGCATGGTTTAGACGGGCAGCGAGCGCTGCCCCGGGCGGAGCTCGACGAACCCCTGCGTGAGACCACAGACCCCGCAGAACGAGATTCGGAGGGTCAGGTTCCTTCGGATCGGGCCATGGCACCTCGCACAGACGTATCGCGGGTCGGCCTCGGGCGGTCGGTCAGGGGGGTGAACTGAGCGACGAAGGTCGATCGGTTGTCTTGACAGGCCCAGCTTCCGGCATCGACTGCGCCTGGGGGCCGGGCGACTCTGCGAAAGAAGGGCCGGGCCGGCCGGAACCGGCCCGGTGGAAACGGTTGGCTCTGGTTGGGGCGGTGGCAGCTGGAGGGAGCGCAGCTTGGAGGCAAACGCTTGGTTGAGTTCGTCCAGGTCTCCGTGGTCGACGGGACAGGGGGGTCGCCGGGCCGAAATCGACGAAAAGGTACAATCTCTTGTCGAGTAGCCCCGAGCGGATTCGAACCGCTGTCGCCGGCTCCAAAGGCCAGCATGCTTGGCCACTACACCACGGGGCTGGCGCGCCCATCGTCCGTCGCTACAAGAAGGCGGGTGACCGGTGTCGCACCGGCCCGGGAGTTCCCTCCGCCCGTCAGGTCGCCGACGGAGAGGCTCCGGCCCGGCGCTGCGGACGAACGTAGAGGACCGCCGGCAGGAAGGCGATGGTGGACAGCCCCGCGAACAGCCAGGCGTCGGTGTAGCCGGTGGTCGAGGCCACGAGCGCGAAGCCGAGGGCCAGCGCACTGCCCAGCAGGATCTGGACGAAGTTCTCGAACGCCAATCCCAGGGTCAGCACGCTCCCGCGGAGCTCCGGCAGGTAGGTCGGGATCAGGTAGAGCAGCGCGAAGGTGACCCCCTCGGAGAATCCCAGGACGGCAAAGACCACCAGCACCTCGGCGAGAGGCAGGAACGGTACGGCCAGCAGCAGCAGGCCCGCGACGACCCCCCAGACGACCATGATCCTGCGCCGGTCCAAGGACCGCTCCCCCAGCCAGCCGCCGATCGGTCCGCCGGTGACCTCCACCACGATCATGAGCGTCGGGGCGGCGGCGGCCAAGGCGAGCGCCCAGCTCGGATGGATGGCGTGAGCGTAGCTGACGAAGTACTGGCCGGCGATGTAGAACCCTCCCCAGAGCCCGGCGCCCCCCAGCGCGATCGCCCAGAGCCCCCGCGAGCTCAGTGCGGGAAGCGACCGCCGCCACAGCTCTCGGGCGGTACCCCGCCGCGGCGCTTCGGCCCGGGGCAGGAACGCTGCGCAGGCGAGCGCCCCCGCGAGCAGCAGCCCGCCCCCCAGGGCGAGGGGGAACGCCCAGCCGTAGATCGGCCCGAGGTAGGCGCTGGCGAACAGTCCGACCGCCGAACCCGCGCTGAAGGCGGAGTTGTAGCCGCCGATCATCACGCCGCGGCGGCCCTCGGGGTAGTAGGAGGTGACCAGCCCCATCCCGGGGGCGAAGAAGAACGCCGCGCCGCCGCCGGCGCCGAAGCGCAGGAGCGTGAGCACGATCCAGTCCGGACTGGCGGCGGAGGCGAGCGCGAAGGCCCCCATGACGGCCAGGGCCACGATCGAGGTCGTCCGGTTCCCCCAGCGCATCGCGACGTAGCCGGCCGGCAGCTGGAAGACCGCGGCCCCGACGAGGAAGCCCGCCAGCACGATCCCGAGCGCGAAGGTGTTGGCCGCGAACCGGTCGCCGACCAGCGGCAGGACCCCGCCGATGTCGTACCAGGTGTAGGCGTAGACCGCCCGCGCGAACAGCAGCGTCGTCGCGGCCGCCGCCCGCTCCCGCGGGGGGAGCTCGCTCACGTCGGGGCCCCGTCTCGCAGGTCCCCGTGCTGCTGGAAGTAGCGGAGGAAGCCCTGGGCCGCGATGTCGTAGCCGGAGACGAGGGAGGCCCGGTCCCCCGGGTCGCGGGTCGGCTCGGCGACGTCGAAGACCTGAAGGCGGGTGGCGACGAACGCCGCCTCCGGCCGCTCCCGCGCGGCGGCGAGCGCAATCTCGCGCCAGCGCTCGACGGCCCCGCGGTACCGGCGCAGGTCGTCGACCCCGTGCGGGGTCGGGCCGAAGTGGCTCAGCAGGACCCTCTCGGGGTCAAGGGCGCGCATCGCGTCGAGGCTCGCGTACAGCTGCTCGAGGTCGAGGTCCGGCGGCGGCACCGCCGGCCGGAGCTGCTGCGAGCGCTCCAGCAGCACCCCCGCGCTGTCCCCGGCGAAGATCGCCCGGAGCGCGGTGTCGAAGTACGACAGGTGGTGCTTCGCGTGGCCCGGAGTGGCGAGCACGCGCAGGAACCCGTCCTTCAGCGGGAAGCTCTCGCCGCCCCGGAGGCCGTGCAGGCGCGGGGCCGGCGCCGCGATCACCGGCCCCCAGAGGCGGTCGGCCGCGGGTCCCCAGACGCGCCGGGCGCTGGCGATCAGCCGGCTCGGATCGGCCAGGTGCGGGATCCCGACCTCGTGGGCGTGCAGCTGAGCGCGGGGGAAGTCGCCGGAGACCGCCCCCAGCCCGCCGGCGTGGTCGAGGTGGATGTGCGTGACGAAGATGTCCCGGACCTCGGCCCGGTCGACCCCGGCCGCGCCGACCCCCTTGAGGAGCGCCTCGCGGCAGGAGGTCGGTCCGGTCTCGACCAGCGCCCAGCCCTCGGGCTCCGGCAGAAGGTAGGCGGCGACCAGCCCCTCCGTGTCGCGGAAGTCGAGGTCGATCAGCCGCCGGTCGCCGCCCAGGTCGAGGACGCGCGGACCGGTCATCGCCGCCGTCCCCCCGCTACAGCAACGGCGTGCCGTAGAAGTAGAGCGCGAGGACGGTGAGCACCATCGCCGTGCCGGTCAGGGCGATCGCGCCCCCCCACACCGCGCGGCTCCAGCGGAACACCTTGCGCCCGTCCAGGACCCCGAACGGGAACAGGTTGAACGTGCCGAACCAGGCGTTGATGAACGCCAGCACGAGGAGCCAGACGACCACCGCGGAGTGCAGGGCCAGCGCGCCGACCGAGGCGACGTAGAAGAGGGCGGCGAACGAGAGGTTCGTCATCGGCCCGGCGAGGCTGGTCCGCCCCCAGCTGCGCCGGTCGAACTCGCCCATGCCCGAGACGACGGTCGCCCCCGGGGCGGCGAAGATGAAGCCGAGGACCGACGTCACCAGCGCCATCATCAGCCCGTAGGCGGAGGCGCGGAACTCCGCCCAGTAGCCCAGGCGCTGGGCGACGATCTTGTGGGCCATCTCGTGGGCGACGAAGCCGCTGAGGGCCGCCAGCGCCGCGACCGCGATCAGGGTCGCCGTGATGCCGTGCAGCCCCGGGGGCGCGAAGCCGCTGCCGAGGTAGGTGTTGCCGGAGAAGACGAGCAGGAGGCAGCCGGTGAGCACGGCGTAGGCGACGCCGATGTCCCGGATTTCCCGGCGGGAGGTGGTGATCCCCTTCGGCCGCGGCGTCTGCGGAATGGTGTACGAGTAGCTCCAGCTCCCGATCACGCGGCCGCCTCCGCCGGGAACCGCTCGACCGGCATCGGGAACCGGTCGTCGCGGCCGGTCAGCAGCGATCGCAGCAGCTCGACCCCTTCGGCCAGTCGCGGTCCGGGGCGGCTGAAGTACGCCTCGTCCGCGAGATAGATCCCTCGCGGAGGAGCCACGGCGGAGACAGCCGCCTCCAAGGGTCGGAGCTCTTGTGCGGTGCGTCGTACCGAGAAGCTGCACGGGCTCAGCACGAGCAGGTCCGGACGCTCGGCCGCGATGGCCGGCCAGCTGGTCCGCCGGCCGACCTCGCCGGCCGCCGGCCCGACGTAGAGCCCGCCGGCGGCGGCGGCCATGGCCGGCGCCCAGAGGCCGGCGAGAATAGGGGGATCGAGCCACTCGACGATCGCTACGCGGGCCTCCGCGGAGCTCGCCGGAGGCAGCGATTGGCGGCGTAGCCTCGCGGCGAGCGCCTCGCCCTCGCGTTCGCGGCCGATGGCGCGCCCCACCGTGCTGACGGAGCGCCAGACCTCCTCCAGGGTCCGGGGGGTGAGCGACA
>JASHYB010000076.1 GCA_030043255.1 Thermoplasmata archaeon
GAGCACCATTCCAACATCGTCCCCTGGCACATGCTACGGGAGTACCAGGGCCTCGCGCTCGACTTCCTCGACATCGACGACGACGGCCGCCTGCGGCTCGAGCAGCTCGACCAGCTCCTGAGCGCCCACCGGCCGAAGGTCGTCGCGCTGACGCACGTCTCCAACGTCCTCGGCACCGTGAACCCGGTGCGCGAGATTGCGGAGCGGGCGCATGACCACGGGTCGCTGGTGGTCCTGGACGCGGCGCAGTCGGCCCCGCACCGTCGCCTGGACGTGCGCGAGCTCGGGGTCGACTTCCTCGCGTTCTCCGGTCACAAGACGCTCGGCCCGATGGGGATCGGCGTGCTCTGGGGCCGGCGGGAGGTGCTGGAGGCGATGCCGCCCTGCCTGGGCGGCGGCGAGATGATCCGCGAGGTCCACACCGACCGGGTGAGCTACCGGGACCCGCCGGCCCGGTTCGAGGCCGGCACCCCGAACGTCGGCGGCGCGGTCGCGCTGGCGGCCGCGCTCGACTACCTCGACGCGGTGGGCTGGGAGGAGCTGCACGCCCACGAGGAACGGCTGCTGCGGCGGATCTTCCGCCAGGCGGAGGAGCGGCTCGGCGACCGTCTGCGGATCTTCGGCCCACATGAGCTCCGGGACCGCGAGGCGGTCGTCTCGTTCCAGTTGGCCGGGGCCCACCCGCACGACGTCGCCAGCCTGCTGGACGCCGACGGGATCTGCGTCCGGGCCGGCCATCACTGCGCGAACCCGTTGATGGACCGGCTCCGGGTGCCGGCGCTGACCCGGGCGAGCCCCTACCTGTACAACACCGAGGCCGAGGTCGATCGAATGTTCGACGCGCTCGTGAAGGTCGCGGAGCTCTTCGGCCCGGCCCGGTCGGCGAGTCCGCGCGCGAGCTCGGTGCCCCCGGTAGGCCCCGGGGGGCCGACCTCGCGCTAGGGCACGGGCCAGGCCGCTGGCTGGCACCCCCGCGGCATCATGGCCGGGGTCATCGCCACGCTCTCGCCCTGAGCCCGCCGGCGGGCTCGAGGATCTGCTGCCAGGTCCGCAAGCCGCCGCGGGTGACCGGGCGAGCCGTACGCTAGCGAAGGTGACGACCCTCCGAGCGCTGCCAGCCTGGCTGTAGTCGCGTTGTCGACAGCGAGGTTCAGGGGTCGCCCGCCTTCGAGGGGACGGGGATGTCGCGCCTCCGGCGACCTTGAATTTAAATACGCAGGGGTGTTGGAATTCGCTGAGGTGCGCTCATGGCCCAGACGGCGCAGGAGATCACTCCGCTCGACTACACGCGCTACGACTTCAAGGATCCCGAGACCTACCGGGTCCGGATCCCGAAGGGCCTCTCGCGCGAGGTCGTCCAGAAGATCAGCGACATCAAGAAGGAGCCCGACTGGATGCGGGAGTACCGCCTGCGGGCGTACGACCACTTCGTCGAGCGCCCGATGCCGGACTGGGGGCCGAGCCTGGCTGACATCGACTTTGATTCGTACACCTACTACGCCGACCCGCTCGGCGACAACAAGCCGAAGCGCAGCTGGGACGACCTGCCGGCCGACATCAAGAACACGTTCGAGCGCCTGGGGATCCCCAAGGCGGAGCGGGAGTTCTTCGGGGGCGTGGGGGCCCAGTACGACAGCGGGACCGTCTACCACAAGATCCGCGAGGACCTTGCGGCGAAGGGCGTCCTGTTCACCGACACCGACACCGCGGTGCGCGAGCACCCGGACCTCGTCCGGAAGTACTTCGGCAAGATCGTCCCGTACAACGACAACAAGTTCTCCGCGCTGAACAGCGCCGTCTGGTCGGGCGGGAGCTTCGTCTACGTCCCGCCTGGCGTCGACGCCGGGATTCCCCTGCAGGCCTATTTCCGCATCAACGCGCAGAACGTCGGGCAGTTCGAGCGGACGCTGATCATCGGCGACAAGGGGGCGAAGATGCACTACCTCGAAGGCTGCCTTCCGCCCGAGGAGGAGGTCCTGACGGGTGACCAGCTCGTCCCGATCGCTTCGGTCGGCACCGGTCAGACGGTCCTGACCAGCGACGGCGTGGAGACTACGGTCGAGAAGACCATGGTCCGCCCGTTCGACGGCGAGATGATCGGGATCACACCGGTCTCCGTCGGCAACGCCTTCCGGCTGACCCCCGAGCACCCGGTCTACTGCGTCCGCCGCGCGTCGGTTATGAAGGGTCGTCGCGACCCGCCGGCGCTCCCGGACGTCGACGCCGACAAGCTCCGGAGCGCGCGTCCGGAGTTCGTTCCGGCCGGCGAGCTGCAGCGCGGCGACTTCCTCCACTACCCGATCCATCGCACGGAGCACGACGACCCGGCGTTCGGTCCGGCCGAGTTGACGATCCTCGGCTACTATCTCGCCGAGGGGAGCGCCCAGACGATCAACGGCTGTGCGGCCGTGGTCCTGACGTTCCACGAGGCCGAGGACCGCTACGTCGAGGAGGTCGCCGAGGCGATCCGGACGATCACCGGCAAGGTCGCCTGGCGCTACCGCGAGCCGGCGAAGCACGCTCAGACGATCGGCGTCTACTCCGCCGAGCTGCACGAGTTCTGCGTCCGTCACGCGGGCAAGTACGCCCACCTCAAGCAGCTCAGCCGGGAGGTCATGGACCTCCCGCCGGCGAAGCAGCGCCTGCTGCTCGAGAAGTACTACAACGGCGACGGCAACACCTACGAGCGCTACGGCACGGTCTACCGCGTCTCCACCGTCTCGCGCCAGCTCGCCTTCCAGGTCCAGGAGCTCCAGGCCCGTCAGGGCGTATTCGCGACGATCAACGTCCGCGAGCCGTTCGCGGAGACGATGAAGGACGGCCGGACGATCTCGCACCGGCGCGCCTACACCGTCTACTACCAGGACGGTAAGCGCGCGGAGGCAGTCGTCCGGATCGACGATGGGTTCCTGGTCCCCGTCCGCGAGATCGAGCGCACGCCGTACCACGGCTCCGTCCACAACTTCCACGTGGCCGGTTCGAACAACACGTACCTCGTCAAGGGCTTCAGCGTCCACAACTGCACCGCGCCGATCTACTCCACCGACTCGCTCCACGCGGCGGTGGTCGAGGTCGTCGCCGAGCCGTACGCCAAGGTCCGCTACACGACGATCCAGAACTGGTCCAAGAACGTCTACAACCTCGTCACGAAGCGGGCGGTCGCCCAGGAGGGGGCGCTCGTCGAGTGGGTCGACGG
>JASHYB010000077.1 GCA_030043255.1 Thermoplasmata archaeon
GCGCCCGACCAGCGTCGGGAGCTTGAGCTTGTAGGCCTCGAGCGGCTCGGGCAGCTTCTTCGGCAGGTGCGCGCCGGCGAGGCGGTCCGGGCTCGGGAACATCTCCCCGCCGTGCGGGATCTCCAGGCCGGCGTCCAAGAGGCCCTTGAGCGCCGCGGCGAGCCGGCCGCCGGCGGTGGTCCGGTGCAGCCCGACGTCCAGGATTGCCGACTCCGCCCCCTGGGACTTGGCGCGCAGGCCGGCGAGGTAGCCGGTGAGGTAGGCCGCCGGCGTCGACGAGAGGCTGACCGCCGGGAAGGCGATGCCGCCGAGCTCGGCGCTGTCGGCGCTGGCGAGGACCCGGTCGCCGGTCGGGTCGAAGTCGACGAGCGCGACGCGCACCCGCCGGCCCGAGCAGCGGACGACCGCCCGCGAGCGGCCCGAGGCGAGCAGGCGCAGGCGGACCCGGTAGTCGGTCCGGCCCTCGCGGCGCCGGCGGAAGTGCACCCGGTAGCGCGGGCCGTCGCTCATGCGGCGGCCTCCGGCAGGTGCCCGCCGAGACGGAGGTTGACGAGGAGGTGGGAGCGGCTGCGGAACATGCCGCCCTTCGCGCGGCGGTAGAACTCGCGGTAGACCTTGGCCGGGATCTTCTTGCCGTCGCGCAGCTCCGCCAGCAGCTCGCGCTGGGCGCGGATGCGGCGCATCCAGCGCTCCTTGCGCGGGACGCGCGAGCTGGGGGTGCCGCGGCGCGAGCCGGGGCCCTGGTGGCGCCCTTTCGCCAGCTCCTTCGCCCGGATCTTGGCCCGGGCGCGCGAGGTGCCGCGGACCGCCTTGCGGCGGATGACGCCGGCCTTGATCGCGCTGCGGATGTCGGCGCGCGTGACGGAGTCGGCGAGCTCCTCCTGGCTCGCGGGGTCGATCCAGACGCGGCCCTCGCCGCACTTGAGGATCGCCGCCGCCAGGCGACGCTGGTTCGCGAGGTCCGGCATCGGCCTAGCCCTCCCGCTCGCCGCGCACGATCGGGTTCAGCACGTGGATGCCGAGGCGGCGGGCCTCTTCCTCGAGCACGAGGCGTCGGCGGGTCCCGACGGTCCGGGCGATGACCGCGGCGTCCCGGCCGACGTCCAGTCCGTCCAGGTCCTCGCGGGTCCGCACGATCACCGGGCGGAAGCCGGTCGGGGTCAGGCCGCGCACGGCGGCCGGGGAGCGGTAGCCGACCCGGACGATCTGCGAGCGGTAGCCGTAGTGGCGCCGCTGCTTGGACTGCTGGCCCCGGGGCCGGCGCCAGGCTTCGTCGCGGCCGATGCGCTGGTAGCGGTGCGCGGCCTGACGGACGAACCGCGGGCGCTTGTCGTCCAGGAACGCCCGGGTCGCGAGCAGGACCTTGAGATTCGGCGCGAGGCCGGCGCGGCGCGGGGCCTTCGGCGCCTCCTCCTCCGGCTTCGCCTTCGGCTCGGGGGCCGGCTCGGGCTTCGCGCTCTCGGTGCGGCGTCGGCGCCGCGGCGTCGGGGCCGGGGGCGTCGCGGGCGGCGTGGCGGGGGTCTCCTCGGTCGGCGCCGGCGCGTCCTCGGGCATCGCTAGCTCGCCTCCTTCAGGTGCGCCCGCTCGACGAGGTAGATGCCGTCCTGGAAGACCCGCGGGTCGTAGTCGCGGATCCGCGTCGTCCGCTCGATCGCGGCGGCGCTCTGGCCGACCTCTTCGACGTCGTGCCCCTCGACGACGACGAACTCGCCGTCGACCTTCGCGGTGGTCCCGCGGACCAGCCGGGTCGTCCGCGGGTACTTCTCGCCGAGGAAGTTCTCGATGACCAGCTCGTCGCCCTTCACCGAGACCTTCATCGGGAAGTGGGCGGCGACGACCTTGAGTCGGGCCTCGACGCCGACCGTGAGCCCGCCGGCGATGTTCCGCAGGTGCGCGAGCCAGGTCTGCAGCAGCGCCCGGGACTGCTTGCGGCCGCTCGGCAGCCCGAGCTCGAGCGTCAGCTTGCCGCTGTCCGTGCGCAGGAGCAGGACGTCCCCGGGGAACGGCCGCACGACCTGGCCCAGCGGCCCGGTGGCGGTGAGCGTCCGCCCGCTGACCTGGACGCTGACCCCCTTCGGCAGGGGGAGCTCGGCGCGGCCGCTCGGCTCAGTAGACATAGGCGAGCAGCCGACCTCCGATCTTCTTCTCGCGGGCCTCGCCCTGGCCGACGATCCCCTGGTTGGTGGTGAGCACCAGCAGCCCGAAGTCCTGGGCCGGCAGGAACCGGGACTCGTAGCGCTCGAGGTCGTCGTGGCGGACGGCGAGCCGGGGCTTGACGACGCCGCAGGAGTTGATCCGCCGCGAGAGCGTCACCTCGTACTTGCCGCCCCGGCCGGTCGGGACGAAGGCGAACTCCGACAGGTAGCCGTGCTCGCGGAACAGCCGCAGGACCTCGCCGATCAGGCGGGAGGTCGGGGCGATCTCGACCCGCGGACGTCCGTCCCGGTCGGCGTGGCGGAGCGCGACGAGCGCGTCGTTGAGCAGATCTCGACCCATCGACCGATCCCCCCTACTGGAACTTGCGGAAGCCGAGGTCGTAGGCGACCTCGCGGAAGCACTGCCGGCACAGGTGCAGGCCGTAGCGGCGGACGATCCCGCGCTTGCGGTCGCACCGCAGGCAGCCGTCCTTCCGTCCGAAATGGTGCTTCGGCTTCATCCGACCCTCACTCCACGATGGTGACGCCGAACGTCCGGCGCAGGTACTCGCGGGTGTCCTCCGCCGTCGACCGCAGCCGTCGCGGCACCGGGCGCGCCTGGTGCCGCCGGTTCCGCACGCGGAAGCCGGCACGGCCCATCTCCACCGCGACGTCCATGCCGTGGATGCCGATCGCCGGGTCGTACTTCATCCCGGCAAAGTCGGTGTAGTCGGCGACGCCGAACGAGAAGTTGCCGTTGCGGTCGACCGACTCGCCGTCCAGCTGCTTGTCCCGGGCGTCGAACGCCCGGCCCAGGAACTCGACCGCCGCTGGCCCGCGCAGCGTCACCTTCGCGCCGATAGCCTGGCCCTTGCGGATCCCGAAGTCGCGGTTGGTCGAATGCGACCGGGTCGCGATGGGCTTCTGGCCGGTCACCATCTGCAGCACCCGCTGCGCCTTGGAGAGCGGCTCGCCGGATTCGCCGACGCCGGCGTTGACGACCGCCTTGAGGACCCGTACCTGGCGGTGCGGGTTCTCCGCCTTGGGGGCGGCGGCGCTCGGGGCCGGCGCGCCGGCGGGGGCGCTCATCGGTCGACCCCCTCGCCCAGGGTGACCCCCGGGGACTGCTCGCCGACGACGTAGACGTACTCCTTGACGGTGGAGAACCCCTCCTTGAAGTGGACCAGGTTCGGCTGCGGGGAGTTGCGGACCTCGACCCGCTCGACCCGGGCCAGCTCGCCGACGTGCGAGCCGCCCGCGAGGTAGGCCAGCACGCCGGGCTTGAGCGCGAGATGCTCGAGGACCTTCTGCTGCGGCAGCTCGATCTTCAACGAATCGCCGACGCGGTACGGGCTGCTCGCCGGCACGATCAGGTTGCGCCCGTCGTGCAGCGTCACCTCGAGCTTGCCCCCGCGGACGGCGTGTTTCGCCCGCACGCGGCCGATCTTCACCGCCGCCTCCGTCGAGGGGATCCCGATGAGCACGAGCTTGCCGCGCCGGTCGGTGACGAGCCGGTAGTGCCGGTCCAGCGGCTCGGCGAGCGAGACGGTGTCCATCAGCCCGATGCCCCGGGCGAGGTCGTCGGCGACCTTCGCGTCGACCTTGACCGCGCCGCTCCGCAGGAGCAGGCGCGCCTCGCGGGCGTT
>JASHYB010000078.1 GCA_030043255.1 Thermoplasmata archaeon
CTCGAGGAGGGGCTCCAGCCGCTCGAGGACCGGATCGCGGCCCTCGAGGGCCGCCTGGCGAACCCGGAGGCGGTCGTCGAGGAAACGCCCCGCTCCGACCCCCCCAGCGGCTGATCCGCCGGCGTCCCGATGCGCCTGTCCCGCCGGCATCCCCGGTACGCGAGCCTGCGCGTGCGCCTGCGCCTCGCCGACGCCGCCCGGCGCGGGCTGGTCGTCCCCGAGGGGCTCGTCGCCCACGGGCGCGGGGAGGCGTTCGACTACCTGCTGGGCGAGCGGACGACCCCGTCCGCGCGACGGGCCGCCCGGGCCGCCGCACTGTGGCTGCTGCGGGCCCGGAGGCCGGTGCTGAGCGTGAACGGCAACGTCGCGGCGCTGGCGGCCGACGAGGTCGCCGCGCTCCAGCGGGCGGTGCCGGGGCTCGGCGTCGAGGTGAACCTGTTCCATCGGACCCCGGCGCGCGCGCGGGCGATCGCGCGGGAGCTCCGCCGGGCCGGCGTGCGCGACGTGCTGGGGGTGCGCCCGAGCGCCCGGATCCCGGGGCTGCCGTCCGACCGGGCGCAGGTCGACGCGCGGGGGATCGCGGTCGCCGACCTCTGCCTCATCCCGCTGGAGGACGGCGACCGGGCGGAGGCGCTCCGGCGGCTGGGCAAGGCGGTCATCTCGATCGACCTGAACCCGCTGTCCCGGACGAGCCGGGCGGCCGACCTGCCGATTGTCGACGAACTGACGCGGGCGCTCGGGGCGATCCGCCGCGCCGCCCGCCGGCTCGGCCCCCGGGTCCGCGACGGCCGACGTCCCCCGTTCGACGCGCCCCGGGCGCTGGCGGAGGCTCTGGGGGCAATCGACGCGCGGCTCACGCGGGCGGCTCGGGGGCCGCCGCGACGGTCGGCGCGCTGAGCCGCGACGCCACCTGCTCGAGGAACGACCGGTCGCTCGCGTCGAACGCGGCCAGACGGTCGCTGTCGATGTCCACCTCGCCGACCACCGCCGCCCCGGACCGGATCGGCACGACGATCTCCGACCGGGTGGAGAGGAAGCAGGCGAGGTACTCCGACGAGGCCCGCACGTCGTCCACGACGACGGTGGCGTTGTCCCGTGCCGCCCGTCCGCAGATCCCCCGGTCGAGGGGGATCCGCGTATGCTCCGTGGCCTGCGGCCCGGCGTAGGCCTCGAGCTGGAGCTCCCGCCCGTCGAGCCGGTAGACCCCGACCCAGCCGTAGTGCGGGAACGACATCTGCAGGAACCGGCAGACCTCGGCCAGGGCGGCCCGGCCCGCCAGCCGGGCGGTGATCGCGTCGACCTGCAGCAGCGCCGCGGTCGCGGCGGCCCGCCCGACGCTCATCGGACCGGGCCCCGTTCGACGGGGGAGCTGCGGGCCGCTAGGGGAGCGCCGAGGGGGAGAGTTTCCACCGGGCCGGGGTGGCCGGCGCCGACGTTTGAACTCCCGAAGCGAAAATCGCCACGAGCTTTCCAGGCTCGCGCCGTACCGGTCTGAGCCACCTCGGCACGCCCGAGGGCTATCGACCCCAGGCCCTCGATAAGCTTGGCGGCCGCGCTAGTCGCGACCGGGGTACCAGCGGCACTCCGGGCAGCCGAGCGCGCGTTCCTCGCCCGGGATGACCGAGCCGCATTGCGGGCAGGCCACCGGCGGCGCGACGGCCAGCGCCAGGCAGTCGAAACAGGCCCCGCCCCGCCGGTCGTTCGGCAGCACGACCAGCTCCCGGCCGCAGTACAGGCATCGGGAAAACCGCTCCTCCGAGGACGCCACGCTTCGCGGGTCGGAGAACAGAAGCATACGGGCGCCTCCCACGCGGAGGTCGGTACTTAAGACCTCGCGGAGCGCGACGCCGTCACGGCTCTTTCCAGCGCGCTTTGAACGCCGCGACGAGGAACAGCGCGGCGGTCACGGCGCCGAGGACCCCCCAGTCCAGCGCGGCGGAGGCGGTCGAGAGCGGGGCGAGGTGGACGGCCCCCTGGACCAGCGCGGCGGCGTAGGTCGTCGGGGAGAACCTCGCGACGACCTGCGCCCAGCCCGGGAGGTAGGCGAGCGGATAGTAGACCGGCGGCAGCACGGTGAGGACGAGCGAGATGAGCGGGCTGAACATGAACGTCTCGCGGACGTCCTGGAAGTAGGTCGCCAGGGTGAACGCGAGCGCGGTCGCGAACCCCCAGACCAGCAGCAGCACGCCGGTGAGGACGGCGAGGCTCAGCGGGGAGGCGAGCCCGTCGGCGACGAACAGCACGACGAACACCGCGAGCCCCGGGAGCGAGTAGACCAGCTCGCTGAGCGCCATCCCGAGGACGTAGACGGGGGCCTCGACCGGCGAGGCCACGACGATGTCCTGGAACTTCAGGTCGTGGCGGTAGTGGGTCAGGTCCGACTGCAGGCCGGTCCCGGCCGAGAGCATCGTCAGGATCAGCCCGCCGGTGATCCCCCAGCGCAGCAGCACGCCGTGGGAGACGACGGTGAGGAAGAACATGAACGACAGCGGCGAGGCGAGCAGGTTGACCAGGTAGAGCGGCTGGGTCCGGATGGGGATCAGGCCGTTCAGCAGAACGAACGTGCCGAGCGAGCGCAGGCGGTGCCGCTCGCTCACGCCTCGGCCTCCGCCCCGTTCGTGTCGTCGGCCAGCGGGGTCTCCTCCTCGATCGGACGGCCGACGACCTCGAGGAAGATGTCCTCGAGGCTCACCGGGCCCAGGGAGAGGCGCAGGTTGCGCTCCAGCGCCCAGCGCGCGAGCTCGCGCGCGTGCTCCTCCGAGGCGAAGACGAGGAAGCCGCCCTCGATCGGCGAGACCTTCCCGTAGCTGTCCAGCTCCTCCCGGGGCACGGCGCCCCAGATCGTGACCCGGTACGGGTAGCGCACCCGCCCCCGGAGCTCGACGGCGGTCCCCTCGAGCACCCGCTTGCCCCGCTCGACCAGGGCGAGGCGCCCGCTCAGCGCCTCCGCCTCGTCCAAGTAGTGGGTCGTCAGCAGGATCGTCCGTTGCTCGCGGCTCGCCCGCCGGACCGCCTGCCAGACCTCGCGCCGGGCGATCGGGTCGAGGCCGGTGGTCGGTTCGTCCAGGAACATGACGTCGGCGTCCGAGGCCAGGACCATCGCGCAAAGCGTCCGGCGGCGCAGACCGCCGCTGAGCCGGTTGACGAGCCGCTTGCGGTACTCCACCAGCGAGAGCTCCTCCAGCGCCGCGTTCGTCCGCCGCCGGGCCTCGTCCGTCGGCAGGCCCCGCATCTTGAGGTAGAGGTAGACCACCTCCTCGGTCCGCAGGAAGTAGAGCGGCCGGGACTCCTGGGGCACGCAGGCGATCCGCGACCGGATCGCCCGCTCCTCGCCGCGGACGCTGTGGCCGAGGACCGTCAGCGAGCCGGAGGTCGCCTCCAGCTGGGTCGCGGCGATGCGGATGAAGGTGGTCTTGCCGGCGCCGTTGCGCCCGATCAGCCCGTAGACGCCGCCGGCGGGGACCTCGAGCGACAGGCCGTCGAGCGCCGGGGCCCCGGAGCGCGAACCGGGGTAGACCTTGGTGACGTCGCGGGCGACGATCGCCGGTTCCATGGGCCTAGCGGTGAGCCGGGCGGGCGCTCAGCTGAGGACCTCGTTCAGGCGGCCGGCGGCGCGGGCCCGGACGATCTCCTGGGCGATGCGGCGGCCCATGGAGGTCCCGGGCTCGAGCAGGTCGGAGTACGGGCTGCCGGAGATGTACAGGTTGGTCCCCGCGACGATCCGGGTGGAGATCTCGAAGACCTTGAACTGCAGCTCCTCCGTCATGATCCCCTCCACGCAGAACGGGCCGACCATGCCGCCGAACAGCTCGATGGACCGTTCGACGATCTTCGCGCCGACCTCGAAGATCTTCTCCAACAGCGACTCGCGCAGCACCACCGGCACGTTGCCCGTGACGACGAACGTCGGGCGGATGCCGGCCTTCAGGAGCTCCTCCTGGGCCCCGAGCTTGTACAGCTCGTCGATGTTCGCCTCGTCGCGCCGGTCCATGCCGAGCAGCTCGAGGGAGCCGTGGCCGACGCGGTAGCCGCGGTCCGACAGCGGCGAGTAGAAGAAGTGGACGTAGTAGCGCGTGCCCAGGACGTACTCCTGGATGACGTACGGCCCGGTGGGACGGAAGTCCTCGAGCGCCTCGCGGTTCTTGGCGAGGAAGAACCCCTTGCCGCCCTTCGCCCCGTAGTACTTCACGATCACCGGCCCGTCGACCTCGCTCGCCGTCTCGTAGCGCTTGGGCATCTCCACGCCGGCGCTCTCGAGCCAGTCCCGCTCGCGGCGGCGGTCGGACTCCCAGGCGAGCACCTCGCGGTTGCCGAAGACCGGCACGTCGATCTTGCCGAACTCCTCGGCCCCGAGGTACTCGACGAACGAGCCGTGGGGGACCAGGACCGCGCCGGCCTGGCGCAGCTGCTCGGCGAGCGCCGGGACGTTGCGGTGGCGCTCGACCGTCAGGAACCGGTCCGGCCGGGCGCGCGGGAAGGCGTCGTAGAAGCGCGGGGGTTTGCCGACGGCGATCCCGATCGTCGGCAGCCCTTCGAGCCGGGCCCCGTGGAAGATCTGCAGCGACGAGTGCGAGCAAACGGTCGTGACGGTCGGCGGACGCCCCTCGAGGGAAGCGAGGCGGGCGTCCGAGGCGAGCGGTACCCCCATACGGGGGAGTATCGGGGGACCGTCAAAACGATTGCCCGCGCGAAGCTATCGCGCGCGCGCGTCGGGCTCTTCGAGCTCCCAGAACCAGCGGACCTGCCGCGAGCCGGTCTCGGCGACCTTGCGCCGGGCCTCGCCGGGGACGGACGGGTCCCGCAGCAGGCGGCGGACCCCCTCGGCGGAGTCCGGCGGCGCCCGTCCCCCCGCGCCGGAGCGCTCCAGGATCGGGCCGACCGCCTCGAGCGGGTACTGCCAGGCGACCTCGCGCCGCCGAACGGCGACGCTGCGGGTGCCGGGGACCCGGTGGAGGCCGAGCTCCTCCGCCGCGCGGTGCAGCTCGGTCGCGGTCTGCGCCAGCTCCCGCTCCAGGCGGCGCTCGTCGGCCCGCAGCGCGTCGAACCGGTCGACCAGCGCGGCCAGCCGCGGTCCCTCGCTCTCGGGCATCGGCCGGAACTCCGGGCAGATCGGCCGGAAGTCGCACCGCTCGCAGTGGCGGCCCGGGGTCGGTTCGAACGCCTCTTCACGGATGCCGTCGGCGACCTCGCCCATCCGCTGGTGGAGCGGTTCGAGCACCCGAGAGCCGCGGGGCGAGGCGCGCAGCGGTGTCAGCGAGCGGAGGTGGAGCAGCGTGAGGCGCTCGACCGGGGCGCGGTAGTTGTGCTCGACCAGCACCTGGTAGACGCTCAGCTGGTCCGAGGTGGAGGCGTCCTCCCGCGAGAGGTCCCGGCTCGTCTTGTAGTCGAGGATCTCCAGCCCGCCCGCCGCGGTCCGGTCGATCCGGTCGATGTAGCCGTGGACCGCGAGGCCGTCCCAGTTCGCCTCGAGGTGTTCCTCCACCGCCACCGGCGAGGGGGGGTCGAGGGCGAGACGGTCCCGATAGCGCAGCAGCAGCTCGCGCCCGAGAGACCGATACCGCTCCTCGTCGTCCGGGCCGGTGTAGCCCTCGCTCGACCAGAGCCGGTCGTAGAGCGCGAGCAGCTGCTCGGCGGGGACGGGGGCGGGGCGGGCGGAAGCTCCCGCGGCCGAAGGCTCCGACCACTCCTGCAGCGTGGTCTGGCTGTCGGTACCCTCCCGACGTCGTACCGACGGCACGACCATCGGCCGGACCAGCTCCTCGAGGACCGAGTGTACGACGCGTCCGAACGTGAAGTAGCCCCGCGGCGTCTCCGGACGCTTCTCGACGTACAGGTACTTCCAGCGCAGCGGGCACTCGAGGTACGTGCGGTACGACGAGTAGCTCAGGGTCGGCGAGGCCGCCACGGGC
>JASHYB010000079.1 GCA_030043255.1 Thermoplasmata archaeon
GCCGTTCCAGGAGGTCTCGCGTCGCCGGGGGCGCAAGCACGACCTCGACCGGGTCCTCGAGGAGATCCCGGTCTGCCTCTTCCTGTTCGACGTCCTGCTCGAGAGCGGCACGCCGGTCTACGGCCTCGATTTCCCGGAGCGCCGGCACCGGCTGGAGCGGCTGCTCCGCCCGAGCGAGCGGGTCCGTCTCGCGAGCCAGCGGGTCGTGGACAACGTCGAGCAGGCGAAGGGGTTCCTGGACGAGGCGATCGCCGCCGGCGGCGAAGGGGTGATGGCGAAGTCCCTGCGCGAGGGCAGCTCCTACCGGGCCGGCGCCCGCGGCTACTGGTGGATCAAGTACAAGCGCGACTACACCGTCGGGCTGAGCGACTCGATCGACGGCGTCGTCGTCGGTGCCTTCCACGGCCGCGGACGCCGGGCGGGGAGGTTCGGCGCGTTCCTGCTGGCGGTCTACGACCCGGTCCGGGAGCGGTTCGAGTCGTTCACCAAGGTCGGCAGCGGCTTCGACGACGCCGCGCTCGCCGAGATGCCGAAGCGCCTGGCCCGGTGGGCGAGCGACGATCCCCCGAAGGAGGTCGACACCGGCATCACGCCGGACCGCTGGTTCCGTCCCGGCCTCGTGCTCGAGGTCCGGGGCGCGGAGCTGACCCTCAGTCCGGTCCACCGCGCGGCGCTCGGCGGGGTCCGGGCCGGCGCGGGGCTCGCCCTGCGCTTCCCGCGGTTCACCGGGCGCTACCGCGACGACAAGGGGCCGACCGACGCGACGACCTCGAAGGAGCTGCTCGAGATGTACCGGCGCCAGGTCCGCCAGGCGGCCCCGGAGCGCGAGGACGCGGGCGAGGGGGGCTGACCGGATCCGGGGCCCCGCCCGGCTCGGCCGGTCGGCGGTACCGGCGTGCCCCTGCGCCCAAAGGCATAAGAAGCCCGAGCCGGCTCGCGGCCTGCGGTAGCGGGCCATGCTGGTCGAGATGACCGAACTGCTGGGGCGCCAGATCTACACGCCGGACGGACGACTGCTCGGCGAGGTCGACAACGTCGTGGTCGACGTCGAAGCCTCGAAGATCGACGGCCTGTACGTCGGGGAGACCAGCCCGATGTTAGTGGACGACTCCCGCCCGACCAACGTGCCGTACCGCTGGGTCTCGGCCGTGAACGATGTCGTGCTCCTCAAGTACTTCCCGAAGCGGGTCTCCCTGAAGAAGGCCGGGCCGGCCCGCGCCGCGGACGAGGAGTCCGTCGTTCCCGCGCGCTGAGCCACGCGGGGATAGCCAAGCCCGGTCAACGGCGCAGGACTTAAACGGCGGCCGACCGCCGCCGGGGAGATCCTGCCGCGCAGGCGTTCGCCGGTTCAAATCCGGCTCCCCGCTCCGCCCGCCCGGCGTCGCGGCGCAGCCAACGGTTTGGGCCGGCGTTCGCTGGGGAGCCCGTGCGACGTAGCGAGCTGGTCCGCCTGCTGCAGCGGGTGCCGGAGTTCCCGGACCCCCGAGCCGATCTCGAGCAGGTCAGCACCCCGGCGGAAGCGGCGGCGACCCTGCTCGCGACGGCGGACCGCTGGGACGGCCTGGCCGGACGGTCGGTGCTGGACCTCGGCTGCGGCACCGGCCGCCTCGCGATCGGCGCCGCCGCCCTCGGCGCGGCCCCGGTAGCGGGGGTCGAGGCCGACGCGAGCGCCGTCGCGGTCGCGCGCCTCGCCGCGCGCCGGGCGGGCTTGGACGTGACGTTCCGCCTCGGTCGCGTCGGGCCGGCGGGACCGCGGGCGGAGGTCGTCGTGATGAACCCGCCGTTCGGCGCCCAGCGGGCGCACGCGGACCGGCCGTTCTGGGAGGCGGCGTTCGCGCGCGCGACGCGCTCGGTCTACGCCTTCTCCCTCGAGGCGTCCCGAACCTTTATAGCGCGACAGGCGGTCGAGCGCGGCGCACAGGTCGTCGAGGTCGTCCCGATCCCGTGGGGGCTCCCGCGCACGTTCGCGCACCACCGCCGGGCCCGGGTCGCGCTGGACGTCGACCTCTGGGCGATCCGGACCGACCACGATGACCCCCGACCACGAACTCCCTGAACTGGTCCTCCCGGGCGACTACCTCGGCGCCGCCGAGGAGTTCCTCCCGGGCCGGGGGACCTACGAGCACGGCGGCCGGATCTACGCCTCGCTGCTCGGTACGCCGGCGGTCGACAGCCGGGACCGGACGATCCGCGTCCAACCCCGGAACTCGGTGCCGGAGGTGGAGGAGGGGGACCTCGTCTACGCCCGCGTCGACGAGATCAAGACGGCGATGGCGATCTGCACGGTCCTGTCGACCTCGACCAGCCGCCGGCCGGTCCCCGGCAAGCCCGAGGGCACCGTTCACATCTCCAAGGCCAAGGAAGGCTACACCGAGACGCTGTCCGGCGAGTTCGCCGTCGGCGACGTGCTCATCGCCAAGGTCCTGCAGGGACGACCGTCGATCAAGCTGTCGACCGCGGCCGCGACCCTCGGGGTCGTGGCGGCCCGCTGCCAGGTCTGCCACGCGCTGCTCAACCTGAACGCCCGGCCCCCGACCTGTCCGCGGTGCGGCCACCAGGAGCACCGCAAGCTGGCGAAGGGACCCCACCCGCTCTCCCCCGACGCGCATGGGCCCGACCCCGGCTGAGGA
>JASHYB010000080.1 GCA_030043255.1 Thermoplasmata archaeon
GCGTCGACCCGGACGGTGTCGATCCCCTCCAGGTCGACGAAGTACGCGCTGCCGTCCGGCGCGATCACCGCGTCCTTGTCGAGCCAGACGTCCGAGAAGTCGAGCCCCGTGTAGCGGTCCTTGCGCGGGTCGTACTCCATCGTGCGCGCGAACAGGGTCAGCAGGGCGAGCGCGCTGCGCACGAAGTTCGTCTGGAACCGGTGCGCCTTCGCCGGGGTGTCGATCCGGAACAGGTCGAAGACCTGGCCGATGTCGCTGCCGACCGTGCGCCGGCCGTGGAAGTAGAACCGCACGTTCGACGGCACCAGCCGCAGCTCCTGGACGAACCGGTCCCGGTACCGGCGGAACCAGTAGATGCTCCGCAGCCGGCGTTCCAGCTCCGGCGGGAGGAGGGCGACCTTGACGACGGGGGCGATGCGGAAGCCGTTCAGGTCGGTGAGGTTCGCCCGTTCCGAGACCGCGAGTGCCGTCAGGGCGTGCGGGAGACCCTGGCCGCCGTAGGGGGAGCCGCGCAGCCAGAGCTCTCCCGTGATGAGCCCCCCGCCCCCGCGCGACGGGTGCAGCAGCCGCGAGCGCGTCTCCGGGTCGTCCGTCAGGTCGGCGGCGAGGGGGCCGTCGAGCGGGCCGTGACCGAACGGGTCGATCGCCGAGCCGACCCCCTTGACCGACAGGAAGAACGGCTGCCCGTCGAGCGTCGCCGCCGGCCGCGGGTCGATCGCGCTGCGGTTGTCGTCCTCCAGGAACCGGCGTTCGGCGAGCGGCGAGCCGTCGAGCAGCGCGGCCATCGAGGGCGGAAGGAAGCACCGGTCCCAGGCCCGGAGGTCGGCCTGCCGGAACCGCCGATTGACGATCGTCTCCGCCGGATATTCGAGCAGCTCCAGCGGGGGCCCGCTCAACAGCGGGGCCGGGGGAACGAGGTCGGCCGCCGGGACGGTAGCCGACCGAAGGTCCACGGGGCCGGTCGACTCGGTCCGCACGGTCGCCGAGGGCGGAGCTCGGACCGGGAGAAAGGGTTTCGGCGACGGGGGCCACCTCCGAGCGAGGTCGGAGCTACGGTCCCATAGCCTGCCGAATTTTCAGGCCGGAGCGGGACCGACCGAGCGCGGCTCGCTCGATCGGACCCGTTCCTGCGGCGTCCGCGCCGACGCCCGCGCGTCGGCACCGCCGAACGTCGGTCGGGGGTCGAACCTCGCTGGTCCGAGGTGACGAGGCCCCGCAGAAACAGCGCTGCGCCGAGGGAGGAACGCGGACCTTCGGCGGAGTGGGGGTGGGAGGGACCGGAGGTCCGCGTCACAGCTCCAGCGACGCCGCGGGGGATAAGCCCACCTCTCGACCCGCAACTCCGCCATGTTATGAAACCGTGCCGGCTCACCGGCCCGTGCGCACCGCTCCGGAGGTCCGGCTCCAGCGTGGCGAGCAGGCGCGGCTGAAGCTGCTCGCCGGCTCGGCGACGACGCCGAAGCGGCTGGCGCAGCGGGCGCGGATCGTCCTGCGCGCGGCCGACGGGGCCCGCGACCAGGAGATCGCCGCGGAGCTCGGCACCGACGCCGGGACGGTCGCCCGCTGGCGTCGGAGGTTTTTGATGCAGCGGGTCCCGGGGATCGAGCGCGACGCGCCGAGGCCCGGTCGGCCCTCGACGATCCCGACCTCCACGATCCAGGTGATCCTGCGCAGCACGCTGGGTCGGCGACCGGCGACGGGGCGCTTCTGGTCGGCCCGCACCCTCGCGCGCGAGGTCGGAGTGAGCAAGACCACCGTCCAGCGGGTCTGGAAGGCCCACGGGATCGAGCCGCACCGCCCCGCGGAGACGTTCCGGCCCAACCCCGGCCCGAGGTTCGTCGACAAGGTCACCGACTTCGTCGGCCTGTACCTCGACCAGCCGGAACGGGCGATGGTCTTTGCCGTCGACGAGCGGGCCCGCGAGTCCCGGCTCGCGCCGGTCGAGCGCAAGGCGATCCGGGCCTACGAGGAGGGCCGACGGGGTCTCGAGTTCCGGGCGTTCCTGCAGGCCCTGGACCGCGAGACGCCGAAGGGCCTCGACCTGCACCTGCTGGTCGACAGCCGCCTCACCCCGTCGGACCCGGAGGTCCGACGCTGGCTGGTGCGGCACCCCCGGTTCTACCTCCACTTCGTGCCGTCCGGCGGACGGGAGCCGAACGTGATCGACCGGTGGTTCGCCGACTTCACCCGGCGCAGCGGCCGGGTCTCCGAGTTCCCCAGCGTGGCGCGCCTGCGGCGCGCGATCCGCGACCACCTCGCCATGCCGGACGCCAGATCCCGCCCGTTCGTCTGGACCGCGACGCGCGAGGAGATCCGCGACCGCAGCGGTCGGCCGGCGATCCTCCGGGGGGTGGTGCCCCCGACGGGCATCCCCCGGCGCCCTCCGCCGGTCTGAAGCGCGCCCGGCGCCGGGAGCTCTGCGATCAGGGCCGGTCGGCGTACCGCCCGACGAGCCCGAAGCCGAGGCCTCCGACCAGCACGCCCAGCAGGACCCAGAGCCCGCCCGGCCAGAGCTCGGAGAGCGACAGCAGGCCGAACTGCTGGAACAGGAGCACGACGACCCCGCCCAGGATCGCGCCGGAGCCCGCGGTCGACCCGGCGGCCCTCATCGCGAGCCGGTCCCTCCCCGCCGGCGGGCGCGCGCCCGGACGACCACGACGATCCAGTAGGCCTCGGCGACCGCCAGCACGAGCCCGAAGACGGCGATCGCCGAGCCGATGACGAACGGGGCTTGGAGCTCCACGTAGAACGCCTCGGAGAACACCAGGCTACCGTTCCCGTCCGTCAGCTGCGCGAGGATCTCGTAGACCCCTTGCAGGACCCCGTTCAGCGAACCGATCGACCAGTTCAGCTCGGCCGTTCCCGCTCCGCCGGAAGCCGAGGGGATCGCGGCCTCGGTCGAGAGCGTGAGCCCGAGGAAGCGGAGGAGCAGCGAGGCGTTCGCCGGCACGGCGTCGCTCGCGGCGTCGCGGTAGGCAAACTCCACGATGGCCGTACTGCCGGACGCGAGCGGGAAGGCGTTCACCACCGTACTCGCGACGGAGATTGGGGTCCCGTCCCAAGTCACCGTGACCTCCAGTCCGGAGCCCGAAGCGGCCGTCGTCCGTGTCGCGAAGTCCGTCCCCCTCTCCGAGACGCTGGTGGTGTGCGTCGACGAGCCGACCAGAAGCCCGGCGAGGGCGATCAGCCCCACGAGCGTGACGGCGGGCCGAAGGCTTCCCCGTTCCGGGCGCATCCAGCCCGGCGGCGTCGCTCGCCTGTATCAAAGGTGGTGCGCAGGGGAACGCCCTACGGGGACGACGCGTCCGGCGGCGGACCGGACTCTCCCTGCGGGGCGGCAGCGGGCGAGTCCCCGGCGCCGCTGTCGGCTGGGGGGCTCGGGTCGGCCGAGCCGGTGGCGCCGGCTTCGGAGGATTCGGTGCCCGTGCTGGCGGGCGAGGACTTGGGGGGCGGGACCGGGCGTTCCTCCGCGCCGCTCTCCTCCTCGGGCGCGGCGGAGTCGCCCGGCGAGACCTCGGGGACCGGTACGGCTTCCTCGGGGGACCGAGCTTCGGGTGCCGGAGAGACCGGTTCTCCGGGCTCGACGAAAGGTGTCGCGGCATGCGGGCCCCCGGTCTCCGCCTCCGATACCGACGCCACAGGGCTTGCGGAGCCCGCCTCCGACCCCGCGGATGACGAGCTCTCGGGCACCCTCTCCGGGCTGTTGGCCGACATCACCCCGGTTTCGGCCTCGGGAACGGACACTCCTGCGTCCCCCGGACCTGCCTCAGCCGCCGGTGCGGGTGAGTCGCCGGGACCGGCGTCGGGCAGGGGGGCTGTCGCGTTCTCTTTCGGAGCGTCAGGCGCCGAACCGGCCAACCCACCGGCTTCGCCCTCGGCGGAGCCCGGCGCTTCGCCGTCGGCCCCGGGCTCAGTCGCGGCGCCGGCTAGTTCCCCGCTTCCGATCTCCGCCGTGGGCGGGGATGCTTCGCCTGAGCCCGCCTCCGCTCCTGGTGCGGGCAGAACATCGGGCCCCGCGGCGGCCACCGGTCCGGTCTCCTCCGTGGTCGCACCTCCGGGCGCCGCGACGTCCGTCGCGCCGGGGGCAGCTTCGGAGGTCGCGAGCGGGGCGCTGCCCGGCTCGTCCTCCGTAGCGATGTGGGTCCCCTTCTCGTCTTCCGCCGCAGCGTCCGGGCCGGTGAGAACGACGGGCTCGATCGCGGTCGCGGCAGGTATCTCGGCGCCAGCCGGAGGCGCCGGCTCCGCGACGCCCCCGGTGCTCCCCTGCGGGGACGGAAGACCGAGGTCGGAGACGAACCGGTCCAGCTCGGTCGGCGTCAGCAGCCCGGGGGTCAGGTGCAGCCAGGCCCGCGCCTCGTGCTCGCGCGCCTGGCGGTCCAGCTCCTTCAGGAACGCCACGACCGCCTCGCTCCCGTGGATCCGGGTGAGGTACTCCGTCCCCTCGAGGAAGACGGCGGTGATGCCGCTGCTCTCGAGGCCCTGCCGAAGGAGGTCGGCCAGCCCCCTCAGGTCGCTCGGCCGGATCGCCCGGTCGCGGGCCAGGTTGCTGAGCCAGTAGACGGCGACCGGTCGCGGGCCGACGAGCGTGCGGATCCGCTCCGGCAGCTCCCGAACCACCGCGACCCCGCGGTGCCCCGCCGCGGTCGCTTCGAGGAACGGCTGCAGCGCGGGCAGCAGCGCTTCCGAGAGCTCGACCTCGAGACCGGCCGCCGGTACCGGCGCCGTCGCGAGCGGCGGGGTCGGCAGGTTCCCGGCGGCGCGGTCCGCTTCGGAGACGAACGCTGGCGCGACCGGGGGAGGCGGGGGAGGAGGGGCGCGCGCCGGTGGCGGGAGGGGCGCTGGCGGCAGGGGAGCCGGCGCCGCCGGGGGCGTAGGGGCCGGCGGGGGACCGGCAGGAGGGGCCACGCTCGTCGGCCCCACCGTTGCGGGTGCCGGCGCCGAGAGCTCTGACGTGAGCTCCCGCTCAGGGGTCGGCAGGGCAGGGAGGACAACGCTGACCCGGGAGAGGTCGTCCAAGGCGCCGGGGGCCTCGACCGCCAGCGCCGTGGGCGCGGCGGGACGGAGAGGAAGCGGTGCGGAGCGAGCGGGGGGCGTCCTGGGCGTCCGCACCGGTCGCGGCGGCGGAGCGGGGACGTCGCGGCCCAGCTTGGCGAACAGTCGCGCGGCCACCGGCCGGCCGAAGCCCGGCAGGGTCGCGAGCTCGTCGAACGACGCGGAGCGGATCTCCTCCACGGACGCGTAGCCGGCGTCCCAGGCGATCGCGACCTTGGACGGCCCCAGCAGCGGGGCGTCGAGCAGCTTGTCGAGCTGCTCGCCGAGCGCCCGCACCGCGTCCTCGTGGCCGATGACCGCGCCGTCGGTGTAGTCGACCTCGGGCCCACCGTCCGGGGTCGGTCGCTGGCGGATCGGCATCCTCCGGCTCGCGCCGGAGCCGCCGCGCGGCGCGGGGCGCGGGGACTTCGGCGGGCGGCCGAGCAGCCCCGGGATCTCCACCGACCATCGGGTCCCGAGCCGGGTCCGGCCGGTGACCGCGGGGGGCACGGACTCCGGTCCGGGGGCGGCGTCGATCGTCAGGCGCGCCACGCCGAGCGCGGCGGCCACGGCCGCCCACCGCTCGCGCAGCTCCTTGGCGAGCGGGTCGACGGCGACGATGCGCACGGCAAGGGCCCGCGACGCCTCCGGACCGACCCGGCGCAACCGGCGCCCGACGCGTCGGACCAGCCAGGCGGCGTCCGCCGAGAGCACCGCGCTCGGGCCGCCCGAAGCGGCCGCGCCGGTCGCCGGCACCTCCGCGTACATCTCGCCGAGGCCGAACGCCACCGGGACGACCCGGTCGGGGAGCGTCTCGACGAGCGCGAGCATGGACGGCGTGATCTGGTGCGGCTGGCCCTGGACGAAGACCGAGAACCCCCGAGCGGTCTCCTGCTCGCCGGGCCGACGCGGCGGGGTCCGCTTCAGCAGGTACAGGATCTGCGTCGCCAGCGTGGGATAGGCCTTCTGGATCTCGCTCTCCACCGGGACCAGCTGGCGCCGCCGGCCCTCCCACGGGGTGCGGGGGCTGCCGACCTCGAGCCGGCCGATGCGGGCGAGCCGCTCGAGCAGGCTCCGGTCCCCGCGGAGCTGGTCCCCGAGCTGGTCGTCGGTGACGACCAGCGCCACCAGCGGTACCAGGGTCCCCGGGGCGAGGTGGCGCTCCGTGCGGAAGCGGTCGACCGCCCGCACGACGGCGACCCAGCGCTCCCAGGCCTCGCCGAACGCCTCGTCCGCCGGCGCGTGCTCGACGTCGAACGGCTCCGTCTCGAACAGACTGCGCGGGTCCGGGCGCAGCGTCCGCACCACCGCCTCGGCGGTGAACGGTGCGACCGGCGCGAGCGCCGTGGCCAGCTGCGCCAACACCGAGCCGAGGGTGCGGAGGGCGGCCCTTCGGCCGGCCGGCGGTTCGCCGGCGGCCAAGCGCGGCCGGACGATCTCCCGGTAGCGCGCCAGGTCGACCTCCAGGAACCGGGCGAGCCGGCGGTGCGCTTCGCCCGCGCGGAACTCGTCGTAGGCGGCCAGGACCTTCAGCTCCGTCGCCGACCAGCGCGCCAGCAGGGCGCGGTCCTCCGGCTGGAGCTCGCGGTCGTTCGGGCTGAGCGTCGCGCCGAGGGTGCCGGCCGCCTCCCGCTCGAGCGCCGCCGCGGTCGAGGCCGCCAGCTCCGCGAGCCGGGCGAAGCGGCGCCGCTCCTGCCGGCAGCGCTCGACGAACGAGCCGCCGGGGCCTTCGCTCGAGTCCAGGCGCACGAACGCCGCCCGGACCGCGTCCGCCCCGTGCTCGGCGACCAGCCCCACGACGTCCACGTCGCTGACCGTCGGCAGGATCGTCGCCTGCAGCTCCGCCACCCGTGCCCCGGCGCCGGCCATCGCCGCGAGCAGGTGCACGATCGTCGGCGCCCGTCGGCGCTCGCTGATGTACAGGCGCACCGGCTCGCCGGACGGCAGCGGCGCGAGGCGCGCCCAGGCGCCGAACGCCCCGGCGACCGACGGCACCAACCGTCGGGCGACCGGCCGGCGCTTGCCCCCGCAGGGACAGCTCGTCGGTCCGTCCGGCGCATCCAGCCTCGGGCAGCGCTCGCACTCGAGCAGCGTGACCGCTTCCGGCGCGTCGCTCGTGCGGGTCTCGCTCACCGGCCAGGCGGTCAGCTCGATCTGCGCGACCGGCCGGTCCCCCGGCAGCAGCGCGGCGTACTGGGCCAGCTGCTCGGCCGGCAGGCGGCCGGGCTCCAGGCACCAGCAGCGGCCGGGGGTCCAGACGACCGGGCGCCCGCAGACCCCGCAGTACGGGACCCCTCGCAGGACCCGCAGCCGGGCGAGGACGCTACCGCCCTCGGTCAGGTCCCGCGCGACGAACTCCGTCGCGGTCTCGAGGTCGAGGCCGGAGTACTTGTGCATCAGCGTCAGCTCGAGGGTCCCGTGGATCGTCAGCAGCGGCCAGCCGTGGACGCCGAGACGTTCGGCGATCTGCGCGTCGGTCCCGCCGTGGCCGGGGACCAGCGGCACGACGCCGGTCCCGCTGTCGCCGACCTCCGGGACCGCCTGGATCGTACCGGAGGGCGCCGCGAGCGACGCGCCGTCCGGGAACTCGTGCCGGAGCGGGTAGACGTAGCGCCGGCCCGTGTAGGCGCGCCCCGGCTTCTCGGCGAGCACCGTCAATTCCGCGCCGGGGAGCCAAGCCCGCAGTCGGTCGATGGAGGAACGGAGGATCAGCAGACGGGCCTCGACGTCGCCCCGGCGGTACTGGACCGTCGCGTAGGCGAGATCCGGGTTCATCAGCAGCGCGGTCGTGCCGAGCAGCCGCCACGGCGCGTCGACCCAGGCGAGCGCCTCCACCGGCTCCTCGCCGGCCACCGGCTCCAGCGGGAACCGGACCAGGAACGTGTCGCCGATCTCCTCGTGGTAGATCGTCCGCTCGGGACTGCGCGGCGCCGCGCAGGACGGACAGAGCCGGATCGGCCCGTCGCCCGCGACCAGGATCCCCGCCCGCGCGAGCCGGGAGGCGATCGCCTGCACGCCGGCGGTCCGCTCGACGGCGTCGTACGGGCGGCCCCCCTCGCCGCCGGTCCAGACCGCGAGGGAGCGCAGCAGCGGCGCGACGACCGGGTCTTCGCCGCCCGCCGGCCAGCCTTCACGACGGAGGGTCCCCTCCACGCGTCCGGCCCCGAGCGCGGTGGCGCGCGCGTCGACGTCGGCGGCGACCGCCCGTTGGGCCACGAGGACCGGCGGGTCGCCGGGGGTGTAGGTCCCTTCGAGCTGCCGCAGGACCGGCTCCGTACCGTGCCCGAGCACGCCGCCCGGCGGCGGAAGACCGTGGGCCGCCCAGAGCCGCCGGATCTCCTGTTCGACGAGCGCGAAGCTGTGCTCGACCTCCGGCTCGCTCACCGCGGGACCCTGCCGACAGCCGGAGAGAGGCGGGCGCGCGGGAATAAACCCATCTCGGCGGCGGCAGGCGTTCGAGGCACCCGAGCACAACCGTTAAAGAAGGTGGACCGTCCCGCCGTCCGAGGGGCACGATGGCCTGGACGCAGCAGGAGGTCCGCGAGCTCAAGGAAGGCCGCTACCTGCTCATCGACGAGGAGCCGTGTCGCATCCTGAGCATCCAGACCTCCAAGCCCGGGAAGCACGGGGAAGCGAAGGCGCGCATCGACGCCGTCGGGCTGTTCGACGGTTCGAAGCGCAGCGTCGTGTACCCGGTCAAGCACAAGGTCCAGGTCCCGCTGATCGGTAAGCGCCAGGCGCAGGTCCTCTCGCTCAGCGACACCGAGGTCCAGCTGATGGACCTCGAGTCGTACGAGACCTTCCAGCTCGCGGTCGACGCGGAAGGCCGCGCCGGCCTCGCCCCCGGGGCCGAGGTCCAGTACCTGGACGCGATGGGCAAGCGCCGCATCACGCGCGCGTAGGTCCCGCGCCCGGTCGGAGGCGCGCCGGCGAGCCGCCGGCGACATTCATCACGCGTGATTTATAAGGAGGCCCGAGCATCGAAGCGGTGTCCGAGCCCTAGCCCGGCCGCCGGGGCGGGCAGACGGTTCAGGGGGGAGAGCGACGTCCGGTCAGGGAGGCCCCGGGCCTCTCCCGTCGTCCCGCCTGACGCGGATCCTTCAGGAGAAGGCGGAGGCGCTGCGCAAGAAGCGCCAGTCCGCCGAGGCGATCCAGCGGGATGTCGACGAGCGGCTCGCCCAGCTCGCCCGACTCGGGATCGTCCCGCCGGGCGTGGCGGAACGGCAGGAGCAGCTCCGCGAGCTGGCTCGACGGACCGACTGGGAGCTGCTGGAGACCCAGGCGCGCGCGCTCCTGGATCAACTGGCCACCACCGTGCCGGCGACGATCGAGGGCCGGCGCCGCCACTCGGAGGAGTTCGCGCTCCGGCTGAGCGCCGGCGGCGTCGCGCTCTCCGCCGCGCTCACCGACGAGCTCGCGGCCCTCGCGCATCCGCCGGACGGAGCCTCCTGGGCGCAGACCCTCTCCCGCCTCGCGAGCGTCGACGACGGCCTGCGGGCGGCCGCGACCGGCCAGCTCGAGCGGGCGCGCGCGGCGGCGGTCGACCTCGCCCGCTGGGCCGGCGTCACGCCGGCGCGGCTGACCGAGCTGGAGCGGGCGCTGCCCGACCCGGCGACGGCGGTCCGCGAGGACCGGATCGGCGAGGCGATCGCCACGATCCACCAGATCGTCGCCGAGCGGTTCCCCGAGGTCGCGGACCGGCGGGAGAAGAGCCGGGCGCTCGCCGGGCGGCTGCGGACGGTCGCCGACGAGCTCGGCGCGTCGACCCAGTCGCTGGACGAGGCGTTGCACGCCGACGCGGACGCGGCTCCGGAGAGCTGGCCGGCGAGCGTCGCCCGGCTCGAAGGGGCGACCTCCCAGCTCGCGGAGTCGCTGCGGGGCAAGGCGGCGCAGGCGCTGGACGGGCTGCGGGCCTCGCTCGGCCAGCTCGCCGACTACGGCGTCGATCCGGCGCCGGCCCGCGCGACCGTCGAGGTCGCGCTCGCGAGGCTGCCGGCCGCCGCGCCGGACGAGATCGCCTCCGTCCTCACCGAGGCGCGGACCGCGGCGGAGGAGCCGATCGTCACCGTCGTGGCCGGCCTATTGGACGAGGTCCGGCCGCGCATCGTCAGCGCCCGGCGCCTCGGACGGGACCCGCGGGAGGTGTTCGCCGCGATGAACCGGGCCCGCGAGGCGCTGCGGCTGAAGATCTACTCGGAGGCGCTGGCCGCCAGCCAGGAGGCGCTCGAGAAGGTCCGCGAGCTCACCGCCGACCTGGACACGGCGCGCGACGAGCTCGCCTCCGTGGAGGAGATGGTCGGGCGGTTCCGCCGCGTCGGCTACACCTCGCCCGGGGTCGACGCGCAGCTCGCGCGGGTCCGCCACCACCTCGGCCGCTCCGAGGTCGCGCCGGCCCGCGAGGCGCTGCAGGCGGCGGTCCGGGAGCTCGGCGGCGGGGCGGTCGCGTTCTTCCTGGACCGGTCCCAGGCGCTCGGCCGGGCGCGCGACTTCGCCCGGGCCAGCGGCTTTCTGCCGGCGGACGTCGACCGGGAGCTGGAGGAGGCCCGCGGCCGGCTGGACGGCGGCGAGCTCACCGAGGCGGTCGACGCGCTCGCGCGGGCGGAGGTCTCGCTGCGGGTCGCCGCCGCCCCGTTCGTCGCCCGCCGGGTCGAGGAGATGGAGGCGGCGTTCGCCGACCTCGGCGACGAGGGCCTGGCGACCCCGGTGCGCCGGCACCTCGCCGACGCCGACGTGACGCTGCGCGTCAAGGAGGACCTGCTCGGCGCGCTGGAGAGCCTGCGCCGGGCCGAGCGGGACTTCGGCGGGGTCTTCTCCTCCCGGGCGTCGTCGCTGGTCGAGGCGCTGGAGGAGGAGGTCCGGGTCCTCGCCTCCATGGGGGGCGCGGGGGAGGAGATCCAGCGCCAGATCGACGAGGTCCAGCAGATCTTCAACATGGGGGATTTCGTGCGCGCCGCCAAGGCGTCGCAGGAGATCCGGACCCGGGCGCAGCAGCAGCAGCTGCTCCGCAGCGAGGAGGCGGTCTCCCACGCCAAGCTCTCCCTGGTCGAGCTGGAGGCGATCGGCCTGGAGGTCGGCGCGATGCGTGCCGAGTTCGACGCCGCCCAGCAGCTCGCGCGCGGCGGCCGGTACCTGGACGCCTACCGGGCCGCGACGCGCCTCGAGGAGGAGGCGGTCCGGCGCCGGGGCGCCGCGCAGGCGCTCATCGGGCGGATCGGCCGCGTCGAGGCGTTCGCCCAGCGGGTCCGCGCGGCCGGCATCGAGCCCGGGCCGGTCGACGCGACCGTCGCCGAGGCCCGGGCGGCGGTCCGCTCGCTCGACTTCGAGCGGGCGAAGGGCCTCGCGGAGGCGGCGGAGCAGCGCCTGGTCGCCGCCGAGGCGCAGCTGGAGACCGCCAAGCGCCTGAGCGAGCTCACGCTCCTGATCGAGGACGGCCGGCGGCTCGGCCTGCCGATGGAGCCGTACGTCGCGCGGCTCGATCGGCTCCGTACGGAGGCCCCGACCGCCCCCCCCGAGGCGACGCGCGACGGCGCCAAGCGGCTGCACGAGGAGCTGGTCAGCGTCCTGCGCCCGCTGCTGGAGGAGCACCTGCGGGCGCTGGAGCGGGACCTCGAGGTCGCCCGGGGGGCCGGCGTCCTGCTCGAGCCGGTGGTCTCCAAGGTCGCCGAGGCCCGTCGCCGCATCTCGCTCGAGGTGCCGACCGGCGCGGCGGTGCTGCTGGACGAGATCCGCAGCGCCCTGGTCACGACCCGGGGCTTCGTCGACCAGGCGGAGCGGGTCGCCCGGCGCGTCCACGAGGCGGTGGCGCAGTCCGAGCTGCTGCACGTCGACGTCGGGCCGCTGCGCGCCCGCGCCGACGAGGTCGACCGGGCGCTGGAGGCCCGCGACTACCCGAAGGTCGTCGAGCTCGGCGGGACGGTCGAGCGGGAGCTGAACCAGGGGATCTACCAGCACGTGTCGAAGACCCTCGCCGGCTTCCAGGCGACGGTCACCCAGGTCCGGCGCGCCGGCGGGAACGCCTCGGTCGCCGAGAACCTGCTGCACCAGGCCCGGATGGCGCTGGACGAGGGGCGGCCGGTCGAGGCGCTCCAGTTCGCCTCCCGGAGCGAGACGGAGCTGGAACGCGTCGAGCTGCAGCAGCGCCTCGCCGAAGGGGCGCTGGAGGCCGCCGAGCGGTCGGTGGAGCGGGCGGTCCGGGACGGGACCGTCGCCACGGAGGCGACCGACGGCCTGCGGACCCTGCGCGAGGCGTACGCGCGGCGCGACTTCGCCGCGATGTTCGAGCAGGCGATCGTCGTCTCCGAGTCGCTCGCCGGGGCGCGGGAGGGGGCGCGGCGGGCCCGCGAGGCGCTCGCCAACGCCGACCGCCATCTGGCGGAGGCGACCGCGCTGGGGGCGGACGTGCGCGAGGCCCAGGAGCGGCTCGCCGAGGCCCGGGCGGAGGCGGAGGCCGGTCACTACGTCGCGAGCGTGCAGGTCGCCCACGAGACCGTCGAGAAGTCCCGCTGGGCGATCGAGCGGATGTTCAGCGTGCCGATCGGCGAGCTCCGCCGGGAGGTCGAGGCGGTCCGGGCGGAGGGGACCGCCGCGGAGGTCGAGCCGCTGGACGCCGTCGTCTCGGACGCGGAGGCGGCGCTGCGGGCCGGCAGCTGGGCCCGGGTCCGCACGTCGCTCGCCCGGGCCGACGCGCAGAGCCGCCGCCTCTTCGGGGCGCTGGTCGACGCCCGCTGGCGGGAGATCGACGCGGAGGCGGCCCGCCGCGGGGGCGACACCCCGACCGAGCTCGCCCGCCGCAGCGAGCTTCGGGGCCAGCTGGACCGGTTGAAGGAGCGGCGGGACCTCGGCGAGGCGCTGCGCCTGTTGAAGGGGGAGCTGGAGGCGGTCCGGGCCCGCGAACGGGAGGCGGTCGCCCAGGCGATGGCGGAGTTCCGCGACCGCCTCTGGGTCGGCGAACGCCTCGGGGTCGACACCACCCCGGTGATGCAGCGGTTCGGGGAGGCCCGGATCGCGCTGGATGCCGGCCGGTTCACGGAGGCGAGCGCGCTGCTCGAGCGGGCGACCGACGCCCTGGTCGAGACGGTACGGCCGGCGCTCGCCCGCCGTCGCAAGGAGCTCGCCAGCGAGGTCGCGTTCGCGGAGGGGGGGCTGCACGTGACCGTCGGGCCGGTCAAGGACCGGCTGCGCGAGGCGGACGAGCTGATCGTCGTCGGCCGGGTCCTGGACGGGGCCCGGATCGTACTGAAGGGGGAGGAGGAGCTCGGCCTGCGCAAGTCCCTCCACCGGGAGCTGACCAACCTGCACTACCTTTTGGACGCGGGATTGGCGCGCGCCTCCGAGCGGGGGGTCGACACCACCGAGGTCCGGCGCCTGCTCACCGAGTCGCTCCAGCTGCGCGCGACCGATTATCCGGCGGCGCTGGAACGGGCGCGCGAGGCGCTCCGGCGCCTGCAGCAGCAGGGGGTCCCGGTCAGCGAGCCCGGCGGGGGCGCTTCGGGCGGGGTCTGGCCGTTCCGCCGCCCTCCCGGGCCGGGCGGCGACGCCTAGGTCCGCGGGAAGCCGCCGACGATCCCGACCCCGACGGGGGTGGGCGGGGAGCGCGGAGGTCCTAGGGGCAGCCGGTCGTACTCCACGGAGTGGCGGATACCGCGGCGCCGGAGCATCTGCGAAACGTGCTCGGTGATCTGCACCACCTCCTGGCAGCGCGACGGCTTGGCGAAGTACATCTCCACCCGACGCTCGTCGGCGAGCGGGAAGATCAGTCGCAGCCCGAACGGGTCCTGCCGGTTGTAGCCGACCGGCTTGCGGTTGCCCTTGAGGTCCCGCAGGTTCTCGTCCAGCAGCACCTCCGGCAGCAGCGGGTCCGCTTCCCGGACGAACGGCCGGTTCATCTCGACGACCCGCTTGTGGATCTCCGGGTACACCCGGAGGAGGTCCCGGTAGTCGCGCTTGGGTTCGAGCAGGATGTGCCCGCTGCGGGCCTTCACCGGGGCGCTCACGCCGCTCGTAGCCCGTCCCCGCACTTAGGTTCTCGCGCGGAGCCGCTCCGGGGCCTCCAGGGAACCGTGACGGCCGTCCCAGAGGAGCAAGGTTCAAGGGCGACGCCCCTTAGCGGGGCGGGCGCTCCCGTAGTCTAGTGGTCAAGGATAGAGGCCTCTCGAGCCTCTGACGCGGGTTCAAAAGGGGCCGGCCGGCGCCGACCCCGGAAACTCCCGCCGGGAGCACCTTGCCCGTCGGGCACGCTGGGTCCGCTGGGTCCGCTTTGGTCCGACGGATGGGGCAGGCCGTCCACGACTCTTTCGGGGCCGGGAGGTCACGGGGAAGCAAGTAACTCCCGAGGGGTTCGTAGGGTCCGTTTTCCTCAAGGTTCTTATAGGGGTAACCTCTCTCCCCCGCAGACCCGACAAGGTGGGAGGGTCAAATCGATGGAGAATACCATGAGAGGAAAGCGGACTCTAGCGATCGCCGCATGCCTTGTGATGATACTTGGCATGGGGCTGACCGTGGTGTCTGGCGCGGCGTTGGCTCACCCCGTGAGCCCCGCGGCGGCCAGTTCCGGGGCCACGTCGCTAGCGGGAGCCAAGACGTCGAACTATCCAGTGAGTGGCCACAAGGGTAGTCTCGTGGTCGACGACGCCTTCGGGGGCGCGGTAGCCTTCTCCGAAGACCCGGCGGTCGACTACGAAACGATCGGTTACGAACCTATTTTGAACGTGTATCAGGGGCTTCTCGGCTACAACGGGTCGAGCTCGACGGGCAGCAGCCTGTCGCAGTTCGTGCCGGTGTTGGCGACCTGCGTGCCGGGCACCGCACAGTGCACGGCGGACTACGGCACCGACCTGGTCGTCGACAACGCGACCAGCGGCGGCCCGCAGTACTACACGTTCGTCATCGACCCGGCGGCGCACTTCTACGACCCGTCGACGCAGGCCTCTTGGTCGGTCTACCCGACGGACGTGATGTTCTCGATCGCGCGCGACATGGCGTGGAGCCAGCAGGACGGGGTCGGGACGACGGCCGGATGGCTGGTCGCCCAGACGCTTCTGCCGAACGCCACGTCCAACGGACCGTTCGCGGGCGAGTCGTACCAGGCGACGCCGACGGACATCTACAGCTCGATGCTGATCAACGACTCGAACTACTGCCCGGCGAGCGCGATGAACGGGGTCACCGGTAACGGCTGCATCACGTTCAACGTGGACGGCCAGGGCGCGCTGTGGCCGCAGACGCTGTTCTACCAGGTGCTGGCGGACGGCTTCATGTCGGTCGTCTCGTGCGCGTGGTACTCCCACAACGGGGACAACCTGACCGGCTGGGACAGCCCGGACAACGGCTCGAGCCAGGACAGCTCGTGCCTGCTGCCGGACGGCCAGAAGACCACCGACAACTCCGCGTGGACCAACTACGTCAACAGCCTGCCGGAGACGTACTGGGACAACTACGAGAACGAGATCATCACGATCGAGGCCGACGACGGCGCTGAGCCGGGGGCCCCGAACGCGCAGTACACCCAGATCGGCTCGGGCCCGTACTACTCGATCCTGCGGCCGACGGGGAGCCCACCGGGCTACACCCTGTTCGCGAACCCGGCGTACGAGCAGCCGAGCGCCTTCTCGGGCGCCCACGGCCTGGCGACGTACCCGGACAGCTACAGCTGGCCGGCGCCGGGCGGGTACATCCCCCAGGTGACGATCAACTGGGACGAGTACAGCAACGCGGCGATCGAGGGCTACGAGCAGGGGACCATTGACCTCGGGGCGATCCTGCCGAACGACACGGCGAGCCTGCTCAGCCTGCAGCAGAGCGGCGATCTCTCGTACTTCGACGTGCCGACGCTGAGCAGCTTCTTCTCGCCGATCAACCTGAACTACAGCATCTCGGCGTGGGACAGCGACTCGTTCACGGAGTTCGGTACCCCGAACGTTCCGGCCGACTTCTTCTCGGGCGTGGCGGCGCGGCAGCTGTTCATCCACGCCTACGACTACACCACGGCGGAGGAGAAGGGCGAGACGATCCTGAACGTGCAGTACCAGTACCTCGCGGGCGGACCGATCGCCAACGGGATGGACTACGACCCGACGAACATCACCTACCCGTACGAGGAGGGCAACGCCGGGACGAACCCGGCGGTCAACGGTAGCGCCGCGTGGTGGTGGCAGCAGGGGACGGACCCGTCCTCGCCCTACTACGACCCGGAGCTGGCCGCGTGCACGAAGTCCTCTCCGTGCGTGCTGGGCATCGTCGGGGAGACGGGCGACTCGGGCTACGATGTCGGGAAGGACGCGCTGGCGGCCAGCCTCGTGAACATCACGGGCGGCGCCATCCAGCCGTTCCTGGCCGACTTCAACTTCGCCGAAGTCCCGCCGGACCTGATCCCGGAGCAGACGGGTGCGCTGCCGACCGATGGGCCGCTGCAGATCTACACCCTGGGCTGGGCGGCGGACAACTTCGACCCCGAGGACTACCTGATCCCGATGGCCTACCCCAACAGCACGTACACGTTCTCGGACGCGGTGCAGCAGCAGTTCGACATCGCGGAGTACGATGACGTGGCGAGCTGCGGGCACAGCGCGGCGAACCTGACCAACCTGATCTACTGGGCCAAGTACGGCGAGCTGACGAACGGCTGCGAGGGCGTCGCCTACAACGTCATCTCCGGCGGCGAGTTCTACAACTCGACGCACGAGACGAACGCGGCGACCCGCGGGATCATGTACTGGGCGATCCAGACGATCCTGACGAACCTCGGGCTGTACATCTGGCAGGGCCAGTCGAACCAGGTGACGAGCTACGCTCCGTGGATCGAGGCCTCGAGCATCAACACGAACCCGACGATCGGGGGCGGCGGCGACCAGCTGTGGTTCCAGATCCGGTACGTTCCGTACGAGACGCACGTGACGTTCACGGAGAAGGGCCTGCCGAGCGGCTCGACCTTCAACGTGACGCTGGCCGACAGCGCCTCGCCGCAGGGCGTGACGAACTCGAGCAACGGCACCGCGGCGACCAGCTTCTTCGCGCCGAACGGCACGATCAGCTACTCGTTCCCGGTGGTACCCGCTGGCTACGCGATCAGCTCGGTCACCGGCCCGAAGGGGACGACGACGACGGGCTCGACGGTCTCGGGGAGCGTCAAGGGCACGGCCCTGACGGTGAAGTTCGTCGCGGTGAACTCGCTCACGTTCACCGAAACGGGCTTACCGACCGGAACGACGTGGGGCATCAGTCTGACGTGGTCCGCCTCGAAGGGCGGTCCGCCGGACGGTAACGCCGGCGACGCGACGTACTACCAGAACACGACCGCGAGCTCGATCTCGCTGAACGTGGCCGGTGGTGCGTGGAAGTTCGCGGTGTATGTGCCCACGAACTACAAGGTGAACTTGCCGAAGGGCTCGGCCGCGGTCAAGACGACCGTGGACACCCCGGCGAGCAAGGCCTTGAAGTTCACCATCGTGACGGGAACGTACGTGTTCAGCGAGAAGGGGCTGAAGAAGGACACGACGTGGGGCGCGACGGTCACCGGTGCGGTGAACGACACGACGGTCTGTTCGTTCTCCACGACGAAGGCCTCCGACACCTGCAAGCTCGTCAGCGGAACGTACGACTACACCGTCTCGAGCGTGACCGGCTACACGGCGGCCCCGGCGAGCGGATCGTTCACCGTGACGGCCCCGAAGGGCGGCACGGAGAAGACGACGTACACCGCCACCTAGACCCGAGCCCGGGTCCAGGTCCAACCCTTTCCTCCCTTTTCTTCTTCTTCGGGCAGGGACGAACTCCGGCCTCGGCAGATTAGATAGCTAAACGGGCCCGTCGGCCCGTTCTCGGCGGTCCGGCGTGCCGTTCCCCACGAAGGGTGTTTATATCGCCGGGAGGTTCGGGTTACCGTCCCGCTGCCGGGATCGCACGACCATGCGGATGACGACGTACATCGTGCGCCGTTGCCTGCTGTTGGTCCCGGTGCTGCTCGGCGTGATCACGATCGTCTTCGTGCTGTTCCACGCGCTCCCGATCCAGGACCAGCTCACCGCGCACTTCGGCAACCCGCCAAAGACCCGGCCCTGCGCGTACATGCCGAGTTGTCCGTGCAAAGACGAGACCCCGACCAACGCGCTGGGCAGCGGCAACACCTGCCACTGCATCGGCAGCAACGTCACCGTCACGAAAGAGACGTTGTGCACCGACCCGATCTGGACTCACGACACGACCCTGTTGGGCCTCAACCAGCCGGTCTGGACCCAGTGGGCGAACTACACCTACCGCGCGCTGACCTTCCACTGGGGGCGGATCGAGAACGAGAGTACGCTCGGTTCGACGATCTCCCTGTTCAAGAACATGAAGGTCACGACCGCCATCCGCATCTTCCTGCCCTACACCCTCGAGCTCGCGGCGCTCTCGCTCACCATCATCCTGGCGATCGCGCTGCCGCTGGGCAACCTCGCGGCGGCGAACCGCAACCGGCCGATCGACCAGGTCTCCCGGGTGATCTCGTTCAGCGGGTTCGCCCTGCCGGCGTTCCTGTTAGGTTCGCTCGCGGTCATCGGCTTCGTCTTACTGCTCTCGCCGGCGCTGGGCACGACCATCCATCCGCCCTGGTGTCCGGCGGGCGAGACGCTGTCGAACCAGTTCCTGAACTCGTGGCCGCAGACCGGCTCGAGCGCGCTGACCCCCAACTGTTACGGGGTGGGCGTGCAGGAGGCCGCCCGCAACAATCCGTACCCGTCCTGGCTGATCCTCGGCTACCAGTCGACGCCCACCGGGTTCCCCACGATCGACGCGGCCTATCACGGGGACTGGTGGCTGGCGCTGGACACGGTCCTGCAGATCATGCTGCCGGCGCTCGTCATCGCCTTCGGGACGATCGCCACCGTCCTGCGGTTCGTCCGCAACAGCATGCTGGAGGTGATGAACCTCGACTTCGTCCGGACCGCCCGGGCGAAGGGGGTGCCCGAACGTACGGTGATCAAACGCCACGCCGGACGCAATTCGCTCAACGTCACCGTCACCGTGCTCGGCCTGACCTTCGCGGGGTTCCTCGGAGGGTTCCCCGTGATCGAGTCGGTCTTCCATCTGTGGGGGGTCGGCTACATGCTCGCCATCGCGATCGTCCCGCCGCTCAGCTACGCGATGATCCTCGGCTCGACGGTCCTGTTCACCTACCTGGTCGTCGCCGCGAACCTGATCGTCGACATCCTGTACGCCTACTTGGACCCGAGGGTCCGCCTCGGCTGAGGGGGGTCGGATGGCGTCGTCGAGCTCGGCCCCCACCGCCCTTCCGCCGCGACGCCGGCCCCACCCGAAGCTCGACCAGGCGAAGCGGAGCTGGTACTTCTTCCGCCGCAACACGCTGGCGCTGATCGGCCTCGCGATCCTGGTCATCATCGCCGGGGTCGCCGCGTACGCGGCGACCCAGAAGATCCCCTGGACGGCGATCCCCAGCGAGTGCGTGACCGACTACGGGCCCGGCAACCCGTCCTCCGGCTACCCCGGCCCGTACAACAACAGCGGCTGCGGGAACTTCCAGCTCGCCTGCACCTACTCGAACACCCCGCCGCCGAACGCGGCCGACTACTGCAGCGGGGAGTGGTACAAGCAACCGTACCCGTACGAGCCGGCGCTCGTGCCGCCGACCTGGACCCTGAAGCCGTTCTCCGCCGGGCCGCTGCCGATGGGCGGGATGACGCCGTTCCAGGGCCAAGGGCTCGAAGGATCGTTCATCTACAACCTGTACAACGCGATGCTCCGCGGCTCGGACTGGTCGCTGATGTTCTCCGTCGGGATCGTCGGCATCGGGGCGCTGATCGGCCTGATGGTCGGCGCGGTCGCCGGCTACTACGGCGGGATCCTGGACGACGTGCTGATGCGGCTCGTCGACATCTTCCTGTCGGTCCCGTTCATCCTGTTCGTCATCGTCATCGTGCTGGTCGTCAGCGCCGACGTCCATAGCCTGTTCGGCCTCACCCAGGCGTACACGACGCTGCTGTTGCTCGTGCTCTCCTTCGCGGCGGTCTGGTGGCCGTTCTACGGCCGCCTGGTCCGCGGCCAGGTGCTGGTCGTCCGCGAGCAGAAGTACGTCGAGGCGGCGCGGGCGAGCGGCGCCTCCAAGGGCCGGATTCTGTTCAAGCACATTGTGCCGAACAGCGTCTACCCGATCCTGATCCAGTTCTCGCTGGACGTCGGCACCGTCCCGCTCCTGCTCGGCTCGCTCGCCTACCTCGGCTTCGGCAAGTTCCTGTTCCCGTCGGCGAACTTCCCGGAGTGGGGGAACCTGGCGAGCATCGGGGTCACGCCGATGACCGACATCGTCACCAGCTGCACCACCGGGGTGCTGGCCTGCGATCTGCCCTGGTGGCAGCTGTTCTTCCCGGGGCTCGCGCTGTTCATGTTCTCGCTCAGCGTGAACATGCTCTCGGACGGCCTGCGCGATGCCTACGACCCGCGGCTGCGCCGCTAGGTCCAGCGACGGACGGCCGGGATCGAGCGGTCCGGATCGTGGGACCCGAAGGGTAAGCGTGCAGTCCCCGGACGGCCGCTGAGCGCGGACCTCGACGTCGTGGGGGCCGGCCCGCCGCCCGACCGACCCGCGGAGCGACTCACGCCGGGATCGGGGCCGGTTCGACCGGCACCGCGGTCGCCTCGGCGGTGGCCTCGAGCGGCTCGTTGTAGAGGTGGCAGGCGACCATGTGGTCCTCCCCCTGCTCCAGCGGGATCGGACGGACCTCCCGGCAGATCGGCATCGCGTACGGGCAGCGGGGGTGGAACCGGCAGCCGGGCGGGGGATGGATCAGGTTCGGGACCGAGCCGGGGATCGACGCGAGGTCCTTGCCCGGCTGGTCGAACCGGGGGATGGAGGCCAGCAGCCCCTGGGTGTACGGGTGCAGCGGCCGCCGGAACATCTCCTGGACGGTGCCGCGCTCGACGACCACCCCGGCGTACATCACGTTCACCCGGTCGCAGACCTCGGCGACGACGCCGAGGTCGTGGGTGATCAGGACGATCGCGGTCCCGACGCGCTCGCGCAGGTTGCGCATCAGCTCGAGGATCTGGGCCTGGATGGTCACGTCCAGCGCGGTCGTCGGCTCGTCCGCTAGCAACAGGCCGGGCTCGCTGGACAGTGCCATGGCGATCATCGCGCGCTGGAGCATGCCGCCGGAGAGCTCGTGCGGGTAGCCCTTGGCGACCTGCACCGGGTTGGCGATCCGCACCCCCTCCAGCAGCTCGACGGTGCGCCAGAACATCTCCTTCTTCAGCGGCTTTTCGAACCACCCGCGGATCCACGGCAACCGCAGGTAGAAGTGCCCCCACCGCTCGAACAGCATCCGCACGCCGAGCCGGCGTCGCGCGAACGCCTGGCTCTTCTGCTGGACCATCTCGCGCAGGTAGACGTCCTTGAGCGCCTGCTCGAGGATCGCCAGCCGCCGGCGGTGGCGGAGGTAGCGCCGCTGCCAGCTGCTGAGATGGACCCGGAGCAGCGCGCGCTCGACGCGGCGCTGGCGGCGCGCGGCCCCCGGGCCCGCGTCGGCGAGCAGGTAGTACACCTCGGTGGCCAGCGTCGGCAGCCCGGCCCGATCGGCGAGCGCCTTCGCGGCGACCCTGAGCTCCTCCCGGTTCCCGGCGGCCGCCAGCACGGCGGCGATCTCCGCCGACGCCCAGGAGAGCCGCGAGCCCGGCTCGCCGGACTCGTTGGTCAACTGCTCGTGACCGAGGTCCTTCGGCACGGCAAACGACGCGTCCGCCCGCAGCAGGCCCTCCAGGACCTCGACGCCGCGGTGCATCAGGACCGCCTCGCCGAGCTGGTCGGAGATGGAGAAGACCGGGTTCATCGCCTGCGACGGCTCCTGGAAGATCATGCCGACGCGCTTGCCCCGGACGGCGCTCATCCGGTCGTTCGCCTCGCGGATGCGGCGGAACCGGCGCTTCACCTTCACGCGCCCGGTCTTGCCGATCTTGCGGAACTTCGCCTCGCGCTCGAGGCCCCAGAGCAGGTTCGCGCCGTTGACCAGGACCTTGCCGGAGATGACCATGCCGGGCTCGGCGATCAGCCGGGTGACGCTGAACGCGGTGACGCTCTTGCCGCAGCCGGTCTCGCCGACGATGCCGGTTGTCTCGCGGGCCCGCGCCTGCAGGTTGATCCCGTCGATCGCGCGGACGACGCCGTCGTAGGTGAAGAAGTAGGTCTTCAGGCCCTCGACGTCCAGCACGATGTCGTGGCCCGGCCGGTACCGGCTGGCCGGTCGCTCCTGCGGGGTCGCGGGCGCGCCGGCGACCGGCCGGGCGCTCGGCGCCGAACGCCGGGCCCCGCCGGCCCGGCTGAAGCCGAAGTCCCGGTGGCCGCGGCTCGGGCGGGACCTCGCGTACGGGGTCGTGTCGGTCTCGACGGCCCCGTTGGTCGCGTTCAACGCCGGGGCCCCGCCTGCGGGACGGCCCACCGTCGCAGCGCGGCGACGGTCGACCCACCTGGAACGGCGCCCGGTGCCTGGAACGAGGTCATATCCGCCGCCGCCCTCCCGGGGGCGGAACCCACGAACGCCCGGCTCCTATTTAGAACTTAAATAGGCCGTTCCCGCGCGGGAACGAGGTCCCGAAGTACCCGCGCGACGGGCGCCTTCCGTCGGGACCGCGGGCCCGCCGGAAGGGCAGCTTCCGGCGAGGGCCCGCTAGCCCTCCGACATACCCTTAATACCGACTTCTGGCCTTCGGGGCCGACGGCATCGATGCGGGCCTCCTCGCGCTGGCTGCGCGGCGGCGCCACCTTCGTGGCGGCCTTGCTCCTCCTGACGGTGGGCGGGACCGCCGTCGGGCGGATCGCGAGCCTGCTGCCCGGCAGCGGCGCCGGGGCCTCCAACGGGCCCGCCGGCCTGCCGAGCGGCTACCGGACCGTCGTGCCGACGGTGCTGAGCGGCCAGGTGGGGCTGGCCGTCGGGGTCGGCGGGGCCCCCGCGGGGGTCGTCTACGACCCGCGCGTCGCCTCGCTCTACGTCGTGAACTCGGCGAGCGACAACGTCACGGTGCTGTCGGCGGTCAGCGGAACGGTCCTGGGCTCGGTCCCCGTCGGGAGCGACCCGGTCGGGATCGCCTACGCCCCGCAGGTGCACGAGCTGTACGTCGCGAACTCCGGTTCGGACGACGTGACCGTGATCTCCGACGCCACCAACACGGTGGTGGCGACGATCCCGGTCGGCGTCGCGCCGGTGAGCCTGTACTACGACGCGTTCAACCGCGAGGTGTACGTCGCCGACTCCGGCTCGGCGAACCTCACGGTGATCTCCGCCGCCCACGACAAGGTCGTCGGGAACGACTCGACCGGCGCCGGCCCGTCCGGCATCGCGTTCGTCCCCTCGACGCAGGAGCTGTTCGTCAGCGACGCGCTCGCCAACGCGGTCACCGTGCTGGGCGCCCGGGCCGGGCGGGTCCTGCACTCCATCCCGGTCGGCAGCGACCCGACCGGCGTCCTTTACGACCCGGTCGCGCGCGACGTCGTGGTCGCCGACTCGGAAGGGGCGCGGCTGTCGATCCTCTCCGGGGTGAGCGACGACCTGCTCGGCTCCGTGGGCCTCTCCAGCGACCCGGCCCAGGTCGTCCTGGACCCGTCGACCTCCGAGCTGTTCGTCTCCGACCCGGCGGCGGACAACCTGACCGTGCTCTCCGCGAAGAACTTCACCGTCATCGCCACCGTGCCCGTGGGGGTCTCCCCGCAGGGGCTCGCGTACGACAAGTCGGCCCACGAGATCGTGGTCGCCGACGCCGGGGCGAACGACGTCACCGAGATCTCCGACTCCACGCCGTCGGTCCTGCGCTCGCTCTCGGTCGGGCTGCTGCCGCAGGGGGACGCGTACGACTCCGGTGCCCACGAGGTGTTCGTCACCGACGCCGGCTCCGGCTCGGTCACGATCCTGAGCAGCCGCAGCGACAGCGTCGTGGCGACGCTGTCGGTCGGCTCGGACCCGGACGCGGCGACCTACGTCGCGGGGGAGCACGAGGTGTTTGTGGCGAACCTCGGCGCCGGCACCCTGAGCGTGATCTCCGACCAGAAGAACCAGGTGGTGGCGACGATCGACGTCGGCGGCGGACCGACCGCGCTCGCCTACGACCCGTCCACGCACGAGCTGTTCGTCGCCGACAGTCCAGTGAACAACGTGAGCGTCGTCTCGGTCGTCACCGACCAGGTGGTGGCGTCGGTGCCGGTCGGCATGACCCCCGAAGCGCTCGCCTACGACCCGTCCGGCCACGTGATGTATGTGGCGAACGTCGGCTCCTCCTCGCTCAGCTTGGTCGGCGGGTCCGCGAAGGCGCCCCGGGTCGAGGCGACCGTGTACATCGGGGGCGGTCCCTCGGCGCTGGCCTACGACAGCACCCAGCGGACGATGCTGGTCGCCTCCTACTCGAGCGGCAACATCTCGGAGATCGGCGGGCCGCAGCACGCGGTCCTGGCGACCTACTCGGTCGGCTCCGGCGCGGAGCCGGTCGGCCTGGCCTACGACCCGGCGCAGCACGAGGTGTTCGTCGCCGACTCCGGGACGGAGAACGTCTCGGTGCTCTCGCTGCCCAGCGGCCGGGTGATCTCGCTGCTGGAGGTCGGCAGCGACCCGGAGGGGCTGGCCTACGACGCCCAGCAGGCGGAGATCTTCGTGACCACCTTCAACACCGGCAACGTGACGGTGCTGTCCGACACGATCCCGAAGTGAGCTCCCGTGGGAACCCCCGCCAAGACGAGCCCGACGGGCGACGTGGACGCTGGGGGTAGGTCGCCGCGGGGCGGGAACGGACCGTTCAGACCGGGCCGTCGCCCGGGGCGGCGTGTCGGGCGGGCCGCGAGACCGGCGCCGCCTCCTGGTCGGAGGCTTCCTCGTCCTCCGACGTCTCGGCGGCCTGGCGTTCCGCCTCGCACTGCTCCTCCGTGACCCACTCGAAGTCGACGTCCTCCGGATGGTCGTGCGAGATGAACGCCCCGGCCTCGAAGGCGCTGGAGATGATCTCCTCCAGCTTCTCGGACTCGTGCGCGCCGAACGATCCGACCAGGCGCCAGAACCAGTCCGGGGCCTTGCCGGCGGCCTGCAGGAACTCCGTCACGAGGTCGTAGTAGGTCGCCCGGGGGTCGGTCAGGTGAACGTGGATGTGGCGGTCGTGGTGGCCGTCGGTCGAGTTGGACTCCGCGCGCGCCATGGGTTCCGGGGTCGAAGAACGGGGGCTCACTATAACCCTTCGCGGAGCGCGGCGGGTCCCGCCCGGTGCGCCGGCGTCCCGGCCGAGGCCGGGGGCCCGCGCCGAAGAGCTGCCCTCCGTCTCCCGCCCGGTCCTTCCCGCGCCGTGGACCCGGTCCGGCCCCTGCCGGGGCCCGGGCCAGCGAGAAGGGGGTGCCTGCCAGGGCTGGGCCAGACGCTCCCCCGCCAGGGTCCGAGAGGCACTTGGTATCCCTGCCGGAGACGGTAACCTTTGGCTGAAGGTTTTAATATGGGTATGTCATGGGCACGCACAGGTGGGCTGATGCGTCGAGAGAGTCATCGACGAAGGGGAGTGTTTAGAGCGAGCTCGGGCGGCTGGGGCCACCGGGCGGTCTATGTCGGGGCCATCGTGGCCTCGGCGGCGCTGATTGCCGGGTTCGGCGCGGCGTTGCTCGTGTACGGACCGCTGGGGACTCCGCTGCGCCAGCTCGGGGGATCTACGCTGAACGTGCCTCCGACCGGGATCGTCTTCGGGAACGAGAGCATTGCGCTGGCGAGCCAGCTCGCGGGCAATTCCTCGTGGAACTGGACGGTCAACAACACCACGGGCGGCTTCAACGGCCCGTGTAACACGTCGGGTATCCTGAACTACAACGGTACCTACTTCGCTGGGGTCAACAACAACAGCAGCGCGCAGAACCTGTCGGCGGCCGGGAACAGCACCACGACGGTGTGCCTGAACTCGGTCAACAACGGGGTCCTGAACGCGACGTGGTACAACTCGACGGTCAACGGGAGCGCGTTCATCTTCAACTCGTACAACGCGACCAACTGGCTGCCGACGGGGTCGTACTACAACAACACGGTCGCCAACATCTCGGCGTGCAACAACAACACGTTGTACAAGGAGATCAACCTGACCTACGACAGCTACATCCCGTGCGACACGTACTTCGAGCAGAACAACAACACGACGTACCTGACGAGCCCCAGCGGCTCGGGGAACGCCACGGGCGGGTACAACAACTCGACCCTGTGGTCTCCGAACCAGACGGGCTACGCGCCGGGTGACGTGATCTTCAACGTGCCGGTGATCTTCACGAACGCGTCGCGCAACGGGACGTACGCCATCGCGATCGACATCGAGGGTGCGATGCCGGTGGCGCAGGTGTTCTACATCAACGACTCGATCGGGAACACGACCGTCCAGAACGACACGGTCCTGTTCACGTTCGACATGACGGCGGCGTGGTTGGTCGACCTGTCGGTCGCCAACAACACCACGACCTACAACACGTCGTCTCTGGCGATCTACGGATCGATCGGGCTGGTCAGCTCGATCATCACGGAGTGCGCCACGGGGGCGCTCGGCCAGGCGGTCTGCCCGGTCGCGACCCCGGTCGTCTAAGCGGGACCCAGCTGAAAGGCACCCCGCCCCCGGCAACGGGGGCGGAACCCCTTCCTTCCTTTCTCTTATCTTCGGAGCACCGTGAGCGACGGTACCGGTCGAGGGCGGTCGATGCTCGCGCGAGCTCGAGGTCGGAGATCCGTCGGCCCCTCTCGCCGTAGCCCCCCGTGGCCGCCCGGGGGTCCCGACCTCAACCGATATCAGGAGCTATCCCCTAGGCTGGCTGTGCCGAACGCCCGCGGAACCCGGCCCGTTGGCTCGAGCCGGCGACTCCGCGGCCAGGGCCCGCGGAGCGGACCTGTGGCGAGCGTAGGGGGGATCTGATGGCCCGCGACGACGACAACGAGCCGAGGCGTCCCTGGAAGGGCTGGCACGTCGTCGGGCGCTTCCTGCCGATGGTCGTGTTGGGAGCGGTGTTCATCGTCCTGGGGATCGCGCTGCGCGCCCCCCGTCACGGGACCTCCTTCGGGATCCTGTTCATCTGGGTGGGGGGCATCCTGGTCGTCGCCGCCGTCCTCGGGATGATGTTCACCCGTTGCCCGCTGGACTACGAGACCCGCTGGGTCGCCTGCGCCCAGGAGCCGGATGTGGTCCGGCGGCGCGGGGGGGGCTACCACCGCCGCCTGAGCGTTCCGCCCGACGAGGAGTGAGCGGGACGAGCTCCGGGGGCCCCGGGCCCCCACCACCGGTAGGGACCTCCACGGAGAGCGTGGACTCCCCGCTCCTGATCGTCCTAAGCGAGCCCGACCCGGTAGCTCGCGCGGTCGCGGGCCGCTGGGAGGGGGCGGCGGCGACCGGCGAACACGTGGACGGCGCGTCGGTCCGCTGGCTGGGCGCCGGGCGGCGGTACGTGCGACGTCCGACCCTCCATCTAGAGGACGACGCGCTCGAGCTCCGGCTGCCGGCCGGCCTCCGCGCCGAGCGTCCGACCCTGGTCTTCCCGTCGATCCACCGCAGCGCCAGCGGGCTGCGCTGCTTCACGGTCCACCCGCTGGGGAACCTCGGCCCCACGGCCGACGTCGGCGGCCGACCCCGCACGGTCAGCCCGTGTCCCCCGCGCGCGATGGCCGCGGCGCTGCGCGAGCTGATGCGGCGGGGCAGCGCGCTCGGGATTCCGGCGACGTACGAGGCGACCCACCACGGTCCCGAGCTCGGGCTGCCGGCGTTCTTCGTCGAGGTCGCGGTCGCCGAGGGAGCGCGTCCGACCGCCGAGGAGGTCGAGGAGCTCGCCGGGGCGATCGTCGCGCTGCAGCCCGAGCCCACCGACCGGGTCGCGCTGGCGGTCGGAGGGGGGCACTACGCCCCGCGCTTCACCGACCTGGCGAGGACCCGCCGCTGGGCGTTCGGACACATCCTGTCCAAGCACGCTCTGGAGGAGATCGACGCCGCCACGGTCCGCGCGGCGTTCGCGGCCACCGTCGGGGCCGAAGGGGTCCTCTACGCCCGGGCCTCCGACCGCGGTCACGCGGCGCTCGCGTCGATCGGACCGGACCTGAAGGAGGGGGACGCCCCTCGACGGGCGGCCGGACCGATCGAGGTTACCGGCTCGAGCCTTCCGGCTTCTGGAACATGATCGCCCCGGAACGGTAGACCGCCCGGCCCAGCTTCAGCGACTGGGTCGACGCCATCGACGGGGTGCGCTCGGCCAGCATCAGGCTCTCCACGATCTGGCGGAACAGGGCGCTCTGGTTGATCTCGGGGTGTCGGTCGAGGAACGCCGACTCTTCGGGCGTGATGGTGATGTTCTTGCGCAGCATTCCCGGGGGCGTCACGACAGGTCGGGCTCGCGCGGGCATGGCAGGGGGTACGGGTTACCTGTATAAATGCGTATGAGTGCGCACGCTGCAGGGTCGGCGCTACGGCTCGACCCCCGGCTGGGCGACGGTGGGAGGGCGAGCTCGCCGGTCGCGCAAGCCGGAGCCTAGGCCGTCGCGGAGCTCCCTGGCCCGGAGGTCCCCGCCTTCAGGGGGCCCACCACGACGGCCACCGACCCGTCCTCGGCGAACGCCCGCCGGGCGGCGTCGCGCACCGCCTCCGGCCGCACCTCGCGCAGGGTCTGCGGCCAGCGACGCCAGTGGTCGGCCGCGAGCTGGTGGTAGCCGGCATCGACGGCCAGCTCGTGGGCCTCCGCGGTCGACTCGAGAGAGAGGGGGATCTCGCCGATGGCGCTCTCCCGGACGGTGCGCAGTTCGGCCGGTCCGACCCGCTCGGCCCGCAGCCGACGGAGCTCGCCGTCGAGCATCGGCACGACCTTGCGCCAGCGGTCGGCCCCGGTCCCGGCGAGCGCGACCCAGTAGCCGCCCCAGCGCATCGCTTCGAGGTCGCTGGAGGCATGGTAGGCAAGCCCCCCGCGCTCGCGCACCCGCTGGAACAGGCGATTGAGCAGCGGGCGGCCTCCCAGCAGCTCGTTCGCGAGGAACGCCGCCGGGAACGCGGGGTCGCTCCGCGCGATCGAGGGGCCCCCGAGGCGTACCTCGACCTGCGAGCGTCCGGGCAGATCGATCGTGGCCCGGCCGCCGGGGGCCCGGGCGCGGGGAAGCTGCGGAGCGCCCGGGGCGCGCGAGCCGGGGAACGACCGGAAGAGCCGTCGGGCCTCGCGGCGCACCACCTCGGCCCGGGCGGGGACGGTGACCACCAGCAGGCCGCCGTCGGCGGTGAAGTGCTCCTCGTGAAAGCGGACGAGGCGGCGGCGGGTCAGCGCGCGCAGGGAGGCGCGGGATCCGCTGCCGGTCTCCCGGTACGGGTGCTCGGCGGGGAAGATCCGGTGCAGGAGCTCACGCTCGGCCCGGTGGCCGGGCTGGGTCGCCTCCCGCAGCTGGTGCTCCGCCAGCTGGCGGAGGCCCCGACGCACGTCGTCCGGCTCGAACCGCGGCCGACGGACGACCCAGGAGAGGATCTCGAGCAGAGGCACCCACGACTCGGCCGGACCCCACACCGTCACCTCGGCGGATTCCGGCGCGGCCCGGCGGTTCAGGACCGCCCCCAGCCGGTCGAGGCGCCGGGCGAGTTCGACCCGGTCGTACGGACCGGCCGCGCTGGTGACCAGTTGGCTGACCAGGCGCGCGGTGCCTCCGGCCCCGGGGGGGTCGTACGCCCAGCCGGCGGGGCCGACGTACGTCGCCGAGAAGCTCCCGGCGCCGGGCGGGGGCGCCTGACGGACGAGGCGGAGGCCGTCGAGCGGTTCGAGATGCTCGACGAGCAGCGGGTCGCTCCGCTCAGCCATCGCTCACCTCCCCGGTCGGACGGTAGCGCACGACCAGTCGGCCCTCCTCGCGGAACAGCGCCCGGGCGCGCTCGCGGACCTCGCGCGGGGTGACCCGGAGCAGCGCGGAGAAGATCTCGTCCTCGAGCCCGAGCGAGCGCAGGACCGAGAAGTAGCCGAGTCGGAAGCCGGTCCGGGACGCTCCCTCGTAGGCGAGGAGGGCCGACCGGCGGATCTTGATCCGGCTCTCCGCGACCTCGCGGGGGGTCGGGCCCTCGCGGGCCAGACGCTCGAGCAGGCGCAGCAGCGCCTCCTCCAGCCGATCCAGGCGGACGCCGGGGGCGGCCTGCGCCTGGATGGTGAAGAGCCCGGGGTAGCGTCGCGGCCGCCAGTCGCAGGTCGCGTGGACGGCCAGCCCCGGGTCGACCAGGCCCCGGTACAGCCGGGAGCTCGGGTGCTCCCCGGAGCGCCCCATCCCCGAACCGCTGGAGAACAGGCGGGTCTCGCCGCCGAGGATCGTGTCGAGGACGATCGTCGCCGGGGTCTCCTCCTGCTGCAGGGCCGGGGAACGGAAGCCGACCTGCAGGTAGGGCGTCGTGCCCGGTCCGGACAGCTCGCTCCGGCGCTCTCCGCGTTGCGCCGGCTCGACCGCGGCGACCTCGATCGGCTCCCCGCCGGCCGGCAGGCGGCCGAAAGCGGACGAGATGCGGCCCGCGACGTCGCCCGGGGCGAAGCCGCCGGCGACGACCAGGATCGCGTTGCGCGTGCCGTAGAACCGGTGGTAGTACTCCCGCAGCTGACCGGCCGACATCTGCGCGATGTCCTCCCGCCGCCCCAGCGCGTCCCAGCGGTACGGGTGCTCGCGGAAGGCGAGCTGGAACAGCTCCTCCTCGACCCGGAACTCCGGCCAGTTCTCGTTCCCCTCGCGCTCGGAGAAGATGACCGTCCGCTCGCGGGCGACCTCCGGGTCCGTGATCAGCGCCCGGGTCATCCGGTCCGCCTCGATGTCGAGGGGGATGGCGAGGTGCTCGCGCGGGACGGTGGTGAAGTAGGCCGTGAAGTCGACGTCCGTGAAGGCGTTCAGCTCGCCGCCCACGCGCACGACGGCCCGGTCGATCTCCCCCTTGCCGTACTTCGGGGAGCCCTCGAAGAGCATGTGCTCGACCCAGTGCGAGGCGCCGGTGATCCCCGGGTGCTCGTTCACCGAGCCGACCCGGTACCAGACCCAGACGCTCGCCGTCGGGCTCTCCGGCCGCGGCGCGAGGACCACCCGCAGCCCGTTGCGGAGCGTGAACTCGCGGGTGGCCGGCCGCGGCACCCTGAGCGGAGGCACAGGACGGGCGGACGCGCGACGGGATATAACGGCCGGCGCGGCAGGGGAACCCGGACCAATCGCGCCCCGCTCGCCGGTCCGGCGGACGCCGGCGGCGCTGCGCCATAACCGTTATCGCCCGGCCGAGGGCACCCGAGGGCGTGCGGGCCGCGCTCCGACTGGTCCGGGCCGGCAACGTCGTCGTGTCGTTCGTCGGGACCGTGGTAGGCGGGGTGGCCGCTCGGGCGGTCGGCCTCGAGCTGGGCCGCGAGCTGTGGCTCCTGCTCGTCCTGGCGGCCGCTTCGACCGCCTGCGTGACGGCCGGCGGCAACGTCCTGAACGACGTGCTCGACGTAGAGGGGGACCGGCAGAACCACCCGGACCGACCGCTCGTCACCGGGGCGATCCGGGTCCGCAACGCTCGTGCGCTGGCGGTCGCCCTCTTCGCCGCGGGCGTGGCGGTCGCCGTGCCGGTCGCAATCGTGGCGCCGTGGGTCGGGGTCATCCTCGCCGTGGCGGTCGCCTCGCTGCTCGCCTACGAGCTCCGCTGGAAGGCGCGCGGGTTCGTGGGCAACCTCACCGTCGGAGGGCTCACGGCGATGGTCTTCCTGTACGGGGGCGCGGCGGTCGGAGCGCCGCTCGTCGTCCTCCCGTTCGCGGCGATGGCGTTCCTGGCGACCGTCAGCCGCGAGGTGATCAAGGACATGGAGGACGTGGCCGGGGACACCGCGCGCTCGACCGTGCCGAAGGTCCGCGGAATGGGCGCGGCCGCGCGGCTGGCCCGCGGAGCGGTCGTGGCCGCGATCCTGCTCAGCGCCGTGCCGTACCTGTACTACCTCGACCCGCGCTCGGTCGCCGGGATCGCCTACGGGGCGGTCGTGGCCGCGGCGGACCTCGGCTTCGTCGTCTCGGTCCTCTGGCTGCCGCGACGGCTGCATCTCGAGCAGACGGTCAGCAAGGGGGCGATGACGGTGGCGCTCGCGGCGTTCCTGGCGGTGGCGTTCCGGTGAGGTTCGGGCCCCCGATCGGACCGGTCGAGCGCCGGCTGCTGGAGCGGCTGGAGGACGGCCCGGTCCACTTCACGCTCATCGACCCGGAGAAGTCGCCGGGCGCTCGGGCGGCCGACGTCGCCGAGGGCGCGGCGGCCGCCGGCAGCGACGCGATCCTGCTCGGGGGCTCGACCGGCATCACCCGGGAGCTGATGGGCGAGGCGGCGCGGGCGATCCGCGGTCGGGTCGGGATCCCGACGATCATCTTCCCGGAGGGGCCGGGCTCGCTCGCGCCGGAGGCGGACGCCCTGCTGTTCATGAGCCTGCTCAACTCGCGCGACCTCGACCTGGTGGTCCGGGCCCACGCCCGCGCCGCACCGGTCGTCCGCCGCATGGGGCTGGAGGCGATCCCGATGGGCTACCTCGTCATCGCTCCGGGGATGCGGGTCGGCGAGGTCGGCCAGGTCGACCCGGTGCCGCGGGACGAACCGGCCACGGCGGCCGGCTACGCGCTGGCGGCCGAGATGCTCGGGATGCGCCTCGTCTACCTGGAGGCCGGCTCCGGCGCGCCGTCGCCCGTCCCGACGGAGACGGTCCGCGCGGTGCGCGAGGCGCTGGCCGTGCCGCTGATCGTCGGCGGGGGGATCCGGTCCGGCGCGGACGCCCGGCCCCTCCTGGAGGCCGGGGCCAACATCCTCGTCACCGGGACGATCGCGGAAGAGGACGGGCTCGGCGAGCGGTACCGCTCGGTGGTCCGGGAGGTCGTGCACGCCCGACGCCGATAGCGAGCCGAACGGCGGCCCCGAGGCCCGGCCGCGCCGGCGCTCCAGCGTGCTGTTCCAGGCCCCGCCGCTGCCGCTGGCCGCGGTACTGATCGTCGCCGTCTCCCTCGCGCTCGGGGTGCTCGTCTGGCCGCCGCCCGGCCGCTCGTGGCTGGTCGGCTGGCTGCTGGCCTTCCTGCTGCCCGCGCTGGTCGCGGCCGGCCTCACGACGCCGCTCGCGCGGGCGCTGGGCGGGCGGTTCGAGCTGCACCGCGGCTTCTTCCTCGCCTTCACCGCGGCGCTGCTCGAGCTGCCGCTCGCCGCCGCCTGGCGGGGGGCGCTCGCGTTCTGGCCGGCGGTCGTGCCCGGCGTGCTGTTCCTGGTCCCGTTCCTCGCCGCCCCGGTCTTCTGGTTCCGCCAGCTCGCGCTGTACGGCGTCTCCCGACCCAGCCACCTGCGCATCCTGCCGGCCGCCCTGATCCAGCCGGTGCTGCAGATGGTCGGCTTCTACCTGCTGGTGCCGGCGAGCGCCGCCTCCCTGGCGAGCCTCGTCATCGACCTCCTGGTGGCGTTCGTCTGCGTCGTGGTCGTGCTCCACGCCGCCGACCGTCCGATCCGCCGGGAGTTCCACAGCTCCGGGGTGTCGCTCATCCGACCCCTGCTCGACCACGTCGGGGACCGCAACGAGGAGGCGACGCGCGCGCTGGAGGCGTTCTTCCTCCGCTCGACCGTCGAGGCCGACCTGCGGGTCGACCTGCTGCGCTTCGAGCGCGACGGCCGTCCCCCGGCGACCGTCGTGCTGCCGACGGTGCACCCCGGACCGTTCGCGGCCCTGGGGGCGAGCGACCTGCCCCGCAAGCTCGAGGGGTTCCTCGGCCCGGACGCGGGCACGGTCTTCGTCCCGCACACCCCCAGCGACCACGACCTCGACCTGCCCAGCGGCGCCGAGGTGGCCCGCATCGGCACCGCCGCCCGTGAGCTGCTGGACGGGCTGGCGCCGCCGGGGGAGGCCCGGGCCGGGCCGCTGGTCGCCCCCTACCCCGGGAGCCTCGCCCGGGCCCAGCTGCTGGGGAACGTCGCGCTGGTGGTGGTCAGCCGGGCCCCGGCGCCGACCGACGACATCGCCTACGCCGTCGCCGACCGCCTGCTGCGCGACCTGGCGCGCGACGGCCAGCTCCGACCGGTCGCGATCGACGCGCACAACTCGTACGTCGAAGGCGAGGGGGACATCTCCTACGGGAGCCCGACCGCCGAGAAGCTGGTCGCGGACGCGCGGGCGGCGGTGGAGGCCGCCACCCGCGCGGCGCGCGACGGCGCCCCGGAGATCGGCGTGGCGAGCCGGACCGGCTACTCGATCGGCCAGGACGGGATCGGTCCCCACGGGCTGCGGGCGCTCGCGGTGCGCGCCGGCGGGTTGACCACCGGCTACCTGCTGATCGACGGCAACAACCTGGTCGTGGGCGCACGGGCGACCATCCTGCGGGAGCTCGAGCAGGTCGTGGACGTCGCCGAGGTCCTGACGACGGACAACCACGTCGTGCACGAGGTCGACGGAGGGATCAACCCGGTCGGGGAACGCTACCCGGCCGAACGGCTGGCGCGGGACGGCCGGGCGCTGCTGGAGGCGGCCAAGGGGGACCTGGCGCCGGCACGGGTACGGTTCGGGAGCCAGCCGGTCCCCGGCGTGAAGGTCCTCGGCCCGGGCTACACCGCACGGCTTTTGACCTCCCTCGGCGACACGCTCTCGATGTTCACGAACATGTTCCCGGCCTCGCTGGTCCTCCTCCTCTCCAGCGCGCTGGTGGTCGCGCTGCTCCTCCGCTAGGCCGTCCCGGACCGCCATGGCGCAGGACCCGATCGCCTCGGCGGCCGAGCGGCTGGGGGACGACGCGGCGCTCCGACTGCTGCAGGAGCTGGTCGCGATCGCGCCGACCAACCTCGAGGACCTCGCCGCGGGGCGCTACGAAAAGCCGAACTACCTGCGGGCGGCGGACGCGATCGCACGCTGGGCCCGCACCTTCGGGCTCGCCACGCGGCGCTACGACCCCCTGATCGACAGCGGCTCGGCCAAGCTCCGCGGGCTGCCCCGTCCCAACGTCATCGTCGACCTGGACCGGGACGCGAAGGAGACGGTGCTGGTGCTCGCCCACTTCGACGTCGTGCCGGTGCCGGTGGAGCAGCGGGCCCGCTGGAAGAGCCCCCCGCACACGCTGACGCTCCGGCCGGACGGTCGGCTCTACGGGCGGGGCGCGGCGGACGACCTCGGGAGCGGGATCACCGCGACGCTCCTCGCCATGCGCCGCCTGGCGGAGGCAGACCGGCTTCCGCGCAACGTCCGCCTGCTCGCCTGCTGCGACGAGGAAACCGGCGGAGAAGGGGGCATCGAGGCGCTCCGCGAGCACGACGACCGGTTGTCGCCGGACGACCCCGGACGCATCGTGCGGGGGAGCGTGGCGCTGATCCCGGACGGCAGTCCCCACACGACCGTCGGCTCGAGCGGCCTCGGGTTCCTGGAGGCCAGTCG
>JASHYB010000007.1 GCA_030043255.1 Thermoplasmata archaeon
CCGCACGACCTCGCCCCCTTCGATCAGACGTTCCAAGGTGCGGGCGAGCTGCGGGGCCGTCACCGACCGACGCCGCTCGGCCAACCGGGCTCGAATGGTCTCTAAGCTGGCGGAAGGGAGGCCGCCCCGGCTAGGGTCGAGAACGTCGAGGACCGTCCGATCGGGCGGTTCCGGCGGCGACAACAGCCTAGCCCGCAGCCGCGGTAAGATGGCCGTTAGACCTTCTCCGGTGCATGCGGCCGGCCATCGACGGCCCCCTATATGTTCAGGTAGGGCGCACGGGACTAGGAGATCGTCCGGGAGACCGTGTGCGGGAGCCTCTCGTCCATCCGATCATCACCGCTCCCTCTCCCGAGCCCCGACGCTGGCGCGGCGAGCCTGGCACCGGCAGATCTCGGGGGCGCGGTGAGAGGGTAAGCCTTACCGTGGCACGTCCGTGCGGCGCTGGTGATTGCCGCCATAGCTCAGTCGGTAGAGCGGCTGATTTGTAATCAGCAGGTCGAGAGTTCGATCCTCTCTGGCGGCTCGCGCAGGAGCGGACGCTCCCCCGATGGCACCGTGGGGAGGGACCGTCGAACCTGCGCCCCGCCGCCCTCCAGGCCTGCGCCGGTCCCACGGCTCCCGCTGCTCAGCGACGGCCGCGTGGCCGTCGGGCCAGCAGCAGGAGCAAGCCGCCGGGCAGGGCGGCCAAGCCCGGAAGCGGCCGGGCCGCTGGGCTCGTCGGCACGGCGGTGCCCGCCGGCACCTGCGGCGCCGTTGACGCCGGCGTGAGAGGATCGCCGCTCGGGAACCTTCGGGGCGGTACCGGCAGGAACCAGACGCTCAGGTTGCCGGACGACGCTCGGACGGTGAAGTTCGTGGCGGCGTAGCTGAAGTAGCCCTTATCGCGGAGCAGGCTGAGGTTGAACGTCCCGTTGGGGAGCTGGACCGTCAGGGACGCATCCCTCGTGGAACGGCTTTCCGTCTTGGTGCGGCCGTCAAAAAGTCCCGAGATCCGAACTCCCCAGGCCCGTCCGGACGGGAGTCCGGTCTCGTAGACGGTCCACGGGTAGCTCACTTCGGCGAACGCGGCCGATAGTCGTGCGCCGTGCTTCGTGACCTCAATCCATCCCTCGGCTGGGGCCGGCCGGCCGCCGATCTTGAGCGTCGCGGTGTAGCCGGGCACCGGAAGCAGCTCGTACGGGTAGACTCCCGGAGTGAGGCCTTTCACGGAGACCGCATCGGCGGCGACCTCGGCCGGGGACATCGTGTCCGCCTCGGCGCACCGCAGGACGACCAGCCGAACGCACCAGGAGGTGCCCCGCGGAAGCCCTTCGACCGTGAGGTCGACGGCCGATCGGACCACCGGGCCGAAGGAGACGTTGCGCTCCCAGTTCGAGCCGTTCACCGTCAGGTTCCCGACCGGTGCCGTCAGGACGCTGTCGTTCGCCGGTCCGGTGAAGACATACTGGTAGCTCCCGTTCGGTACGAGGTACTCGTAGAGCGGGGGCTCCGACCCGTTGGACGGCGTCAACGCCTCCACGAAGCTGCAGATGGCGCAGTAGACTCCCAGCCCCGCTCCCCAGTCGGCGCCCGCCGCGGTCTCTCCGCGGAACACCACGCGGTAGCAGCTCAGCGGCTCCCGCGTGCACGGGTCGTACACCACCACCGTCAGCGGCTGAGAGGTGCTCGTGTCCCCGAGCGCGTCGGTCACGCTGATGCTGACCGAGAAGGTGCCCGAGGTCGTCGGGATGCACTCGAAGTGCGGGACGGCGTACTGGCATTGCCAGGCGCTCGGGAAGCCGTTCCAGACGTACGAGTACGGCGACTGGCCGCCGTACGCCGTGGTCGAGACCGAGAGCGGCGATACGTCCTCCTCGAGCGGGGCGATCACCGAGTTCGGACGCAGCGTCAGCGCGGCGACCGGGGCGCTGAGCACCCAGAGCGTGCTGGAGCTGGTCTCGACATCGCCGTTACTGTCCATGTCAAGGCTCGAGATCGTGAAGATCCCCGTGGAGTAGCCCGTACCGGCCAGCTCGCAGGAGTCCGGCAGACCGGGGGTGTACGGGGTCCCGTCGATCTCCCAGAAGCAGTGGACCGACGGGCCGCTCGTCACCGACGAGCCGGTGTAGCTCTGTCCCGAATCGATCGCCGCCAGACCCGAGATGACCCCGCTTCCGAGGACGAAGGTGCTCGTGCTCCACGGGGTGGGCTGCGGCGGGTCGGTCTCGAACCGACTTACCCCGGGGGCGTTCACCCCCAGCAGCAGTTCGGCCGCGGTCCAGTTCTGGGCGGAGATCCAGTGCGGTCCGAACGTACTGCCGCCCGAGGCCTCCGTGAAGCTGGTGTCGGGGCTGGAGGTGAGGGCTTGCGAGCCGGTCGAGATGCCGTAGCAGTCGAGGTTCGGCCGGTCGTTGGACGTGTTGAACTCGTCCGACCAGGGCTGGTAGGACGTGACCACCAGCGGGAACACCGGGTCGTTCGACGGACCGCCGATCGCGCGGAGCGTGTAGTTGACGGTGGGCAGGGAGAGGGTCGGACAGCCGCCCCCGCCGTTCCAGACCGTCTCGGTCGCGGGCCCCACGAAGTAGCCGTTCGCACCGTCAAAGACCGCCTTGGTGACGAAGCCGGTCGCGCCGAGGTCCGGCATGCTGTTGTAGACGGTGGTCGTCGACTTGCCCTGGGTGAAGTCGCTGAAGGTCAGGCAGACGGCGGACCCGTCGGACGCGTCGGAGGCCGGGCAGTCCAGCGCCATGCTGAGCCCGAGCTGGTCGCCGATGGCCGGCACGAAAGCCTGGGAACAGACGGGAAAGCCGGAGGCGACCCAGTACGGCCCGATCTCGGAAACGGCCGCGTTGTTCCACACCTCGAAGTTGAGGTTGAACGTGGGGATGCTGCAGACGTTGTAGCCGAGGGGCCAGTTGTCGCCGACCGCCATCTGGACCCAGTCCCCGGTGGAGGTGACGCCGTTGAGCTCGTACTCGGTCTCCAGCTCGGACCCGCCGGACGGGCTCAGGACCGTGCCGAGCGGCACGAACGTGAAGTTCTCCGAGAGGCTCGTAAGGATCAGGTTGGTCGGATCGGGCGAGTTGTTGAAGTTCAGGAACTCGGCGCCCTCCTGCAGGTAGCACGGATTGCTCGAGCTGGGGCAGGTCGGACCTCCAGACCCTCCGCCCTTCGCCGTTCCCCCCCTCGGAAGCGCACGAGGGTCGCCGGCGCTCGTCAGCACGGGCCGCGAGAGGCTCTCCCCGTGCGGGGCTGGCGCGGCGGCCGGCGCGGCGCTCGTCAGACCCACGGCCATCGAGGAGAGGATCAGGATGGCTAGGAATCCGAGCGTGAGGGTCGTTCGGCCCCGTCCCGTCTGTCGCGCCCCGATGCTCCTTGCCGCGGTCTCCATGTTGCCGGTCGCTCCGCTCGGGCCCCGCCGAGCGACCGCGGCTAAGCGCTGACGGCTGAAAGACGCTCCGCCGCGGGGGGTTCGAAGATGGATGTCGCAGCCGCCACCGGGGCGGGATCCCGCAGCGGACCGGCGAAAACAGGGCCGGCCGCGACCGTACCTATTTGACGCGGGGGTCCGTGGCCGGCTCGTGCGGCCGGTCGACCCGCTGGACTTCGCCGTCTACCGGCAGCTCTCTCCCGGTGGGGTGGCCCGCCTGTGGGCCTCTCGGCGGATGATCGACCCTCGCATCACCGCCCAGGAGG
>JASHYB010000081.1 GCA_030043255.1 Thermoplasmata archaeon
GTCGGTCCGGCGGGCCCCCCGGCCGCCGAGAAACGACCGCCGCGGACCGCACGCCCCCTCCGGGCAACGGTTATTATGGCCGGGAGGTCGGCCCGCCCGCGCATGGGCAACATCCGGCAGACGTACATCAAGCGGGTCGCGGTGGAGCTGATCCGCCACTACCCGGACGCGTTCGCCGGCGACTTCTCCCAGAACAAGAAGAAGGTCCTCGAGCTGACCGACCTCGGGGTCGTCGTGGACGGCAAGATGACGGTCGTCCACAAGAAGCTCGCGAACCGTATCGCGGGGTATGCCACGCGATACATGAAGCGCAAGCGCGGCACGTAGCGCGGCGCGCCACCGCGTCCTCGAACGGCCGAGGCGGCGCGGCTCAGATCTCCCGGGAGCGGGCCGTCGTCGCCCACCAGGAGCGCGGAAGGCAGGCCAGCGCCGCCGCCACGGTGGCGTCGACCGTACCCCGTCCGTCGACCGGTCTCCCGACGGGCACCCGCGCGACCTTCTCGAAGACCTCGCGCACCGCCCGGGCCCCGTAGGGCCGCGCTCGCGCTCGGTCGCGACGTACGCACGTCGCGAGCGGCACGTCCAGGCGGAGGACGCGGCGCGGTCCCGGCAGCCGACGCACGAGATCGGCGAGCGCGCTGCGCCAGTAGAAGTTGCCGTCCAGCACGACCGGCCGGCCCCGGCGAAGCGACCGGGCCGCCGCCGTCGCGGCGCGCCGGTTCGTCCGCAGGAACAGCCCTTCGGAGCCACCGTCCCACGGTTCCCGCTCGAGCAGCTCGTCGATCGACACGTAGCGGGCGCCGAGACGCGCCGCCAGCGCCCGGGCGACGGTGGTCTTGCCGGCTCCCAGCGGACCCCGGACGATCACGTAGAACCCCCGCGAGGGGCCGACCCGCGGGGCGCGCCGACGACCGCTGCGTCGGGCTAGCTGAGCACGCGTAGGCCGTCCTGGAGGTGGACGATCTCGACCGGGGTCGTCGGGCGGCCGACGATGATCCCCCGCGAGTTCGCGATGACGCAGGCGCCGACGACCGGCACCCCGAAGTTGGCGGTCGAGCGCTGGACCGGGACCCCGAGCGCCTGCTCGGCCCGGGCGAGCTCGCGGTCGGTCGCCTTCGGGTGGACCACCGCTCCGAGGTTCGTGGCGACCCCGGCCATGCCGACGGTCGCCAGGCCGGCGAGGGTCCCCCGCTCGACCGGGACCCCGAGTCCGCGGCCGATCGCGTCGACCGCCTCGTTGGTGAACTCCGGGTGGACGAGGGCCCCGAGATCGTTCACGAGGACGTTGTTGCCGATGGCGTTGAACCGGCTGCGGAGCGCCGTGACGGGTCCGACCCGTTCGAGCGCGTGACGCTCGGCGGCGTCCAGGCCGTCCCCGACCACCACCCCCCGGGAGTTGGTGGCCACGAGCGCCCCGACGACCTCGCTGTCGGTGATGGTGGTGCGCACGACCTCGACCCTGAGGACTCGCGCGAGCTCCCGTTCCAGGCCCCCCGCGAGCGCCGGGGCGACCACCGCGCACCGTTCGTCGGCGCGCACGAACACCCCGAGGTAGGGGCTGCCTCCGACCAGCGTCCGGCCGACCGGCACGCGATCGGCCCCCCGGCCGTCTAGTCGGTGTCGAGGAGGTCGACCTCGATCAGGCCGTCCTCGAAGCGGATCGCCTTGACGCGGACCTGGGAGGGGACCGACTGGATGCCGCGCTCCCAGATGTGCTCGTTCAGGCGCGGGTCGATCCAGACGTCCTCCGGGGCGCCCTTCATGTGGCGCACGACGAAACGGCGGACCGTCTCCAGCGCGTGACCGGCCCGGCGGCGCCGCGACGGCTGGTGGCGGCTCGCCCGCAGCGGGATGACGTACTCGCGCTCGATCTCCTCGCGCTTGTGGCTCGGCGGTGGGGTCGGCATCGTCCTCCTCCTACTTGTGCAGATGACCGCGCTTCCAGGTGCGGCGCTTCGGATGGCGCTGCACCGCGCGGTTCGTCCGCTGGATCACCCAGGCCGGGACGCGTCGGTTGCTCTTCACGGCGCGGAACAGTCGGAGCTTGCGGGCGTGGCTCTTGCGTCGGTTCGCCATCGGTACCTTCCCCTGCCTCAGCGTCGCGTGATGCGGATCTCCCGCCGCTCCGGCGAGATGCGCTCGAGGAGCGAGCGGAGGGTGGCGTCGTCGACCACCCGCTGCAGGCGTCCGGAGGCGGCGAGGGCGATCAACTGCTGCTCCACCGCGGCCGCGACGTCGGGCTTCGCGAGGCGGATGCGCCCGAGGCGCTCCCGCGCGTCGGAGCTGAGGATGCGGCGGAGGACCTCGGCGCGCTCGGAGTCGCGCCGGCGCATCTCGGCCTCCTGGGCGGCGAACGCCTGGGCGTTGACCGCTTCAGAGGTCTGCATCTCCTGCAACTGCTGGACGCGGCGGCGGCGCAACTCGGCAAGCTCGTCGTCCTCCGGCGGCGCCATCGGTCGGCCCCCGCTACCGTACCGCCTCTACAGGTACTTGGCGAGTTCGGGGCGGTTCGCGGCGAGGCTCTTCAGGAGGTCGCGGCTGACGCTGTCCAGCAACTTCTGGCCCGAGGCGGTCACGCGGCGGCCGCGGCTCTTGTACGGCTGGAGCAGGCCGGCCTTCTCGAGCTGCTGGACGATCTCGCGGGCGACCGAGCGCGAGCCGACGCGGGCATGGTAGGGGGCGCTGCCCCGGTCGCGCTTACCGCCGTACTCCGCGCTGAGCCGCGTGACGCCGATGGCCCGCTTGAGGTAGATCTTGCGCAGCACCGAGGCGCTGCGGAGGTACCACCAGTCCGGGTCGACCGGCGCGCGCTGCTTGTGGACCCCGGTCTTGGCGAACGTGGCCCAGGTCGGAGGGCTCACCGCGTTGCGGCTGCGGAGCTCGGCCGCTAGCCGCGGGAGGAACGTCGCCGGCGGAACGTCGGTCACATGGGTCATGGCGCGGCGCGGCCACTCGGCCTCCGTATTTAAACGCGGCGAGCGCCGCAGGTCGAGGGCGCGGCCGCGCTGTGCCGCGGCGCCGGCAGCCCGGTCCTAGCCTCCCGACGGGCACGGCCGGAGCGTGTCGCGGGCTGCCGCCCGCTCCGGCATCCGTCGGTCGTCCGGCCCAGGCGCGCCAGTCGCCTTCTTAACTACGCTTCAAGGGTATAGGGCCGGACGAGGCAACGTGCCGGGGTCGGCAGAGACCGCGGCCCTGATTCTGAGCGCGGGGGCCTCCTCGCGCTTCGGGGGCCAACCGAAGGCGCTGCTGCCGGTCGACGGCCGGACCGGGGTGCGGCGGATCGCGGAGATCTGCCTCAACGACGGGTTCGACCCGGTCACCGTGGTCGTGGGTCCCCACCGGCATCCTATCGCTCACGAGCTCCGGGGCCTGGGCGTCGAGCTCGTGGACTCGGAGGACTGGAGCGAGGGCCGGACCGGCTCGGTGCAGCGAGGCCTCGCCGAGATCCCCCCGCTACGGGACGTCGTCCTCTGGCCGGTCGACCACCCGTTCGTGGCCCCGCGGACGGTCGATGCGCTGCTCGCCGCCCGCGAGACCGACCGGATCGGCGTGTGGTTCATCCCGACGTTCGAAGGTCGGGGGGGCCACCCGGTGCTCTGGCGGCCGGCGGTCCGCAACGACATCTTCGACCTTCGGCCGGACGCCCCGATCCGCTCGCTGCTCCCCGAGTTCGGCCCGCAGGTGCGCCGACTGCCCGTCGACGACCCGGGCGTGGTCGCCAACGTCGACACGCCGGACGCCTACCGCGCGGCCTTCGCCGACTGGGACGCTCGGGAGGTCCTCTGATGGACCGCCGCACGGAGGCGGAGGTGCTGCGCCTGCTCGCGCTGCGCCGCCCGTTCGTCCGGGCCGCGGTGGTCCGCACCGCCGGCTCGGTCCCGGGCAAGCTGGGGGCGACGATGATCGTCCGGGACGACGGCTCCACGGTCGGCACCGTCGGCGGGGCCGCGCTCGAGGAGGAGGTGAAGCGGCTCGCCGGGCTGGCGCTGGAGCGCCACCGGGGGGACCTGGCCCACTTCGACCTCGCCGCCTGGAAGCAGGGGGGCTTGCCGAGCCTGTGCGGCGGCTCCGTCGACATCGCGCTCGAGTACGTCGCGGCGCGGCCGAACGTCCTGCTCTGGGGCGGCGGCCACGTTGCGGAGGCGGTGGCTCAGTTGCTGCCCGGCCTCGACTTCGACCACTCGGTCGCCGACGACCGCCCGGACTACGTCAGCGCGGACCGGTTCCCGGACGCGGAGCGCCGGGTGGTCGTCGACCCGTCGGAGCTGTTCGAACGCCTTCCGCCGGCCGAGTTCACCCATCTCCTCGTGCTCGGCTACGACGCCGGCAAGGACGGCGAGGTCCTGTTCCAGGCGGTGCGGCAGTTCCCCAACACCATCGGGCTCATCGCCAGCGCCCCGAAGCGCGAGCACCTGTACGCCCGCCTGCGGGACCGGGGGGTGCCGCGGGAGGCGCTGGAGCGGATCCGCTCACCGGTAGGGCTCGCGATCGGCGCGCAGAGCCCGGCGGAGATCGCGGTCAGCATCGTCGCCGAGATCGTCCGGGACCTGCACCCGGAGGCGTTAGGAGCTCCGGCCCCTCGGGGCCGCGAGGCCCGCGCGGAGAGGGATGGGCGAGGCCGGCGCGCTTAGCTTCCGACTCAACGGCCGGCCGGCGCTCGCGCGCTGCCCGGACGAGCGCATCCTGCTCGACCTGCTCCGCGAGGAGCTGCGGCTGACCGGCACCAAGCGTGGCTGCGACCTCGGGACCTGCGGCTGCTGCACCGTGCTGGTGGACGGCCGGCCCACGCTGAGCTGCCTCACGCTCGCGCGGCTGGTGGAGGGTCGCGAGGTGACGACGATCGAAGGGGTCAGTCCGGCGCAGGGCCTCTCGCCGGTCCAGCGGGCGTTCGTCGAGCTCGGCGCGACCCAGTGCGGCTTCTGCACGCCGGGGTTCATCATGACGGCGACGGCGCTGCTGAAGGAGCATCCGCGGCCGAGCCGGGAGGAGATCGAGCGGGCGATCTCCGGCAATCTCTGTCGCTGTACCGGCTACCTGTCGATCGTCCGGGCGATCGAGACCGCCGCGCGCGGGGAGGCGTGATGGCAAGCGCCCCGACGCCGCCGACCTGGCTGCTCGGCGGACGGATCCCGTACATCGAGGGGCCGCTCAAGGTCACCGGCCGGGCGGAGTACACCGACGACCTTCAGCGGCCGGGGCAGCTGGTCGGCCGGCTCCTGCGGAGCCCCTGGCCCCACGCGAAGATCCTGTCGGTCGACGTGAGCCAGGCGAGCGCCCTGCCGGGGGTCGCCGCGGTGCTCACGGGGGAGCGGTACCCCACGCCGTTCGGCGTCCTGCCGATCACGCACGACGAGACCGCGATCGCCGTCGGCAAGGCCCGGTACATCGGCGACATCATCGCCGCGGTCGCCGCGACCGACGAGCGCACCGCCGAGCTCGCGCTGGAGAAGGTCCGCTTCGAGGTCGAAGCGCTGCCGGAGTATCCGGACCCGGCGAGCGGCACGGGCAAGGTCGCCGAGCCGATCCACGCCCGGGGCCTGAACGGCTCCAACATCCAGAAGGAGGTGGTCCAGCACTTCGGCGACGTCGACGCGGCGTTCGCCCGGGCGACGCACCGGGTCCGGGTGCGCGGGAGCTTCGCCGGCGTGACCCACGCCTTCACCGAGCCGCTGGTCACCCTCGCCGAGGCGACCCCCGACGGCCGCCTGACCGTCTGGAGCGCGACCCAGGTCCCGCACTACCTGCACCGGGCGCTCGCCGAGGTGCTCGGCCTGCCGATGCACCGCATCCGGGTGATCAAGCCGGAGGTCGGCGGCGGCTTCGGCGGCAAGTCCGACCCGCTGCCCCACGAGATCGCCTGCGCGGCGCTGGCGCTCGAGACCGGTCGCCCGGTGAAGATGCTGCTGGACCGGGAGGACGTCTTCTTCACGAACCACGGGCGGCACCCGACGCAGAACGACGTCCGGATCGCGACGGACGACGAGGGGCGGATCCTGGCCTACGACATCGAGGCGCTGATCGACGGCGGCGCCTGGAGTTCCTTCGGCACGGTCACGACGTACTACAACGGGGTGCTGTCGATGGGGCCGTACCGGGTCCCGAACTTCCGCTACAAGGGCCGGCGGGTCTACACGACCAAGCCGCCGAGCGGCGCGATGCGCGCGCACGGCGGCACCAACATCCGCTACTCGGTCGAGGTCGCGCTCGACCGCCTGGCCGAGGAGCTGGCGATCGACCCGTTCGACCTGCGGGCCCGCAACGCGCTGCCGCCGAACTCGACGACGGTCAACGAGTTCGTGATCACCTCGACGTCGTTCCGGCAGTGCCTGGCGACGGTCCGGCGCGCCAGCGGCTGGGACGCGAAGCACCGCCAGCTCCCCTACGGGCGCGGGATCGGGCTGGGCTGCGGCTTCTACATCTCCGGCTCGAACAGCCCGATCCACTTCAC
>JASHYB010000082.1 GCA_030043255.1 Thermoplasmata archaeon
TCGCGGCGGAGCGACTGTTCGCCCGGCCCCTGCGCCTGGCGGGTCGGCCGTGGTTCCAGCGGCTGACCGACGGCCACCACGACCTCGCCTCGGTCCGGGAGGAGCGAGGGCTCTACCATCTGACGGTCGCGGGGGCCGAGCGGATGGGGGACGCGGTACCCCGGGTCGACGTCGAACCCGGCCTCTCGCTCGAGGGGGACCTCTTTGTGCCGGGGATCCTCGGGGCGGACCCCACGATCCGCGCGGGCGACGCGGTGGGCCTCTTTCAGGCCGGACGGCTGGCCGCCGTCGGCGAGGCGGCGCTGCCCGGCCCGCTGCTGACGGAGCTGCGTCGGGGCCTCGGGGTCCAGGTCCGGCATCGCCGGCATGCTCCCCCCGACACCGCCAAGACCGCGGACCTGCCTCCGCCCGCGGGCCGGTAGTCGAGGGGTGAAGATGCCGCGCTTACAACGCGGAGGTCGGCGGTTCGAATCCGCCCCGGCCCACGTCGAGGCGGCCCAATCCGCCGTCGCGGGCGTGCGACGGCCTCCGACTCTCCTCTTGGGGCCGGTGACGCTCCTTGAGGCGCGCCCGGCAAGCGCCATAACTCCCTCCGGCGGGCGCGACCGTCGGTGACGCCCTCCCTTCTCGTCCGTCGGCTCCGGGCGGACGACTGGGCCGCCTACCGCGACCTGCGGCTGCGGGCCCTTCGGACCGATCCGATCGCGTTCGGCTCGAGCTACGCGCAGGAGGCGGCTTTTCCGGAGCAGGTCTGGAAGGAACGGGCGACCGCCGGGGCCAACTCCAGCTCCCAGTCCACCTGGGTGGGGGAGGCGCCGGAGGGCAATCTGGTCGGCTCGATCACGGTCGTCCGCACCGAAGCGAGCTTCGGGGTGTTCGGCATGTGGGTCGAACCCGGTCACCGTGGGCAGGGGCTGGGCCGCGTGCTGCTGAGGACCGCCCTGCGCTGGGCCCACGAGAGCGATCCGGCGCTCCCCGCCTGGCTCGACGTCAATCCGAAGCAGGGAGCTGCGCTCCACCTGTACGAGGAGCTCGGGTTCCGTCGCACCGGCGAGAGCAAGACCCTGGACCACACGGAGGGGGAGGTCGCCGTGCGGATGGTCCGCCCGCCGGCGGGATGAGCTCCCGCCGAGACCCACGACGGAGCTCCCACGAGAAAGGCCGGAGCGGCGCGGGGCCGGAGGACCGGGAGAGGTCGGCTCCCGCTTATCGGGGCTCGGCGCTACCGGTGCGACGGAGCGCTGGGCCGGTGCCGAGCGTCGAGACCGTACGTCGCCTGGTGACGTACGACCGGCGGGCGTTCGACTCCTTCGAGCGCTCGGCCCGCCGCCTCGGCTGGACGAAGGCGAACCGCAACCGCGAGATCGCCCACGGCTCGATCAAGAACACCCTGGTGCACATCCTCAACGTGCACGAGGCCTGGCTCGTGGCGGCGGCCCAGGACCGGTGGGAGGAGGTTCGCGCCTTCGCCGGCCGGCGACCGGAAGCGGTCCGATCGTTCGCGGAGCTGAGCCGCTACCGCGAGCGGGTGTGGACGGCGATCGACCCGCTCCTGGCCGGCCTGACCGACCGCGGCCTGGCCCGTCGTATCCGGGTCCCCTGGATGGACGGCCGCTACACGCTGGAGGACGGCGTCTACCAGGCGTCGTTCGAGCAGGCCCACCACCTCGGCGAGGTGATCGCCGCCTACTGGCAGATGGACCGGACCCCTCCGCAGATGATGTGGGTCCCGCTGCTCACCGGCCTCAAGATCAGCGTCGCCTGAGCCCCGGGCTACGGCGGCTATAGCGTTGAATATATTCTAAAGGGATTCACTATATATTTTCCTGCCACCGTAGACCGGCCGTATGTCGAACCGCAAGACGGGCCGGTCGCCGGCCCGTAGCGCCCCGCCCGCGCCGACCGAGCCGGCCCCTTGGGACGAACGGGGCACGGGACCCCGCGACCCGGCGTCGGGCCGACCGGTGTCCGTCCGCCTCCGCGTCGAGCGGGGCGAACCTCCCGAGCACCTCTTCCGCCACCTCCTGTCGGCCTACCTCGGCGGGGCCCGGGAGTTCGAGGTCGTCGAGCGTCCCCGCCTGTCGGCGCCGACGCGGGGGGTCGTGCGCGAGTTCTGTCGCCGGACCCGCCAGCCCGAGATCGTGCGGGACGACGGGGACCGCATCGGGATCGCCGAGCTGGACGACTGCACGGCGGAGGCGCTGGACGACCGGCTGCTGCGCCTGGGCCGGCTCGTCGTGGCGTTCCACCGGGAGGCGGTCGACAGTTGGGGGCGGCTGACGTTCGACGACGACGGCCACTGGTCGCGTCGGGACGACGACATCGACCGGGAGGCCTGGTACCTCGAGCGGTGCATCGCGCTCGGAGAAGCGGGGGGCGGCGGCCTGTCGCGCCCGGCGACCGGAGCCTGGACGATCGCCCGGAGCCTCGAGCGGATCGCCGACCACGCGGTGAGCCTCGGCGAGGTCGGTCCCCGGCTCGCGGACCTCGCTCCGGAGGCGTCGCCGCTGCGCGAGCTGCGGCAGTTCCACCGGCAGGCGATGGGCCACCTCGAGGAGGTCCTCCGCCATCCGGACGGCTCGAGGTCGAACGATCTGCTCGACGTGGGGGAGGCGCTGGTCGCCGGGGGCCGGGCGCTGTCCGAACAGCTCCTGCCCGCCGTCGGCGGGGGGACGATGGCTCCGGCCTCGGCGGCGGCGGTGGCCCGGGCGCTCGAGGCGACCTGTCGTACGGTGGCCTACAGCCAGGACATCGCCCAGGCGTTCTTCGATCGGACGCTTCAGCCGGCGCTACCGGTGCCCGCGGCAGCCGACCGCCGGGCGATCGGCCCCGTCGTCCCCTGAGCGCCCGACCCTGCTGGGGTGCTCCGGGGTCGACCGGCCGGCTCGCGGGCACGCAGGTCCTCCTCGTCCGGTGCGGCGGGCATCGGTCGGGCCCCGGAAGGGCCTCGGGCCCGGGGCGCGGGCTGCGGCCGCTGGCGTATAGCACCTCGACGAGCCAGGTCAACGATGCTCACCGAAGGGGTTTTACCCCTCGTCGCCCACGGAGCCCTTCCGCGAGGGTCCGTGCGACGTCCGACCCCCCCTCCCCGGAAGAACGTTCGCGTCGTGGTGGTGCGCCATGGCCCGGCCGAGCCGAGGGACCCGGCGCGCTGGCCGAACGACGACCGCCGGCCGCTGACCGCCAAGGGTCGGAGCCAGACCCGTCGGGCGGCCCGGGGGCTCGCGCGCATCGTCTCGCCGGCGGACCGGCTGGTGACCAGCGCCGCCGACCGCGCGACGACGACCGCCGAGATCGTCGCCGGGGCGCTGCCGGCGTCGCCCAAGATGGAGACCTGGCCCGAGCTCGCCCCGGGGAACCTGCCGGACCCGATCTTCGTCCGCCTCAAGCGCTCCACCCGTCCGGGGGACGAGGTGGTGCTGGTCGGCCACGAGCCGACCCTGGCCGAGTTCGTCGGGATGGCGCTGGTGGGCGACGGGATCTCGGTGGTGCGCCTGACCCGCGGGGGGGCCGCCTGCCTGGACTTCCCGGGCGGGGTCAAGCCGGGGGCCGGCCGGCTGGTCTGGCTGTTCACGCGGAAGCAGCTCGCGAAGCGGGACGCCTAGCCCGGTCGGCCGGCCGGGGGCTCCCGCCCTTCGCGTAGAGCGGGGCGACCAGGCGCAGCACCTCCT
>JASHYB010000083.1 GCA_030043255.1 Thermoplasmata archaeon
AGCGCCCCGGAGTCCGATGCGCCCGCAGGTCATCCTCACCACCACGCTCCTGCTCAACGCCGCGCTTTTCGTGGCCAACCTGTTCATCGCCGAGGTCTCGGGGAGCCGGACGGTCCTCGCCGAGGCGATCCTCACCGTCACCGACCTGATCGGCAGCGCGCTGCTGCTCTGGGGCCTGCGGCTGGCGCAGCGGCCTGCCGACGTGCAGCACCCGTTCGGCTTCGGCAAGGAGCGGTTCTTCTGGGCGTTCGTCTCCATCGTCATCACCTTCACGATCGCCGGGATCGTCGCGCTGGTCACCGGGCTCGACCAGTGGTACGACCCCCGCCCCATCGGCCATCTGCCGGAGGCGTTGCTCGTCGTCGGGCTGACGCTCGTCGTGAGCGCGGCCGGGCTCGCGGTCACCCTGCGCGAGCTGCGGCTCGGCCGCGAGACGCTGCAGGGGCTGCTCGAGTCCTCCCAAGAGGGGCTGAAGTCGGTGTTCTACCAGGACGTCGTGGCGATCCTGGGCGCGATCGTGGCCCTCGGCGGGCTGCTCGCGGTCTACGAGACCCGCCTGGACGCGATCGACGGCGCGGTCGCCGCCTCCGAAGGCTTCCTGCTCGTTGCCACCGGCTTCGTGCTGGCGGCGGAGAGCCGGGAGTACCTGATCGGCAAGGCGCTGGACCCGGCCCTCGCCCGGGACATCCTGGGGGTCGTCGAACGCGATTCGCGCGTCGCCCGGGTCCGCTCGATGCAGTCGATGCAGCTCGGTCCGGACGACGCGCTGGTCGCCCTGCGGATCAACTTCCTGGACGGCCTGACGACCGACCAGCTGGAGGCCGCGATCGACCAGCTGGGCCTGGCGGTACGCGCCAGCTACCCGGTGGTCCGGCACCTGGTCATCGAACCGGAATCGTAGAGCGCGACGCCTCCCACCAGCGGACCGCGGTGAGCCCGACGAGGACGGCGGCGATCGCGCCGAAGTACGGGTACAGCCCGAGCGTGCCGTACCGTCCGTAGAGCTCCGTTGCGGCGATCAGGCCGACGAACATCCCGAGGGAGATCGTCAGCGAGTAGATCGCCATCGTCGTCGCCCGTCCCTCCGCCCGGGCGAGGTCGGCCAGCGCCGCGAGCGCGGCCGGTCCGTAGGCCAGCGCCAGGAGGATCCCGAGCCCCACCCCGACCAGCAGAGGGACCGAGATGCCGTAGCGGGCGAGCAGGCTGGCGCACAGGAGCACCAGCACGAAGCCGGCCGAGCCGACGGTCATCATCCTGGTACGCCCGTGACGGTCGGCCAGCCGACCGAAGTACGGCTGGGAAACGACCAAGAGCGCTCCGCCGCCGCCGATCGCCACCGCCAGCAGTCCCGGGCGGACCCCGAGCCCGTCCGCCGCCGGGCCGAGGAAGATCAGCGCCGTGCCGAGCAGGCTGTAGATGGCGAGCCACGGGAGCGTGACGACCAGGACGGTCCGGCGGAACGCGAGCCGCAGCACCCGGCGCAGGTCGAAGGCGGGGACGGACGGCTCGACCGCCGCGCGGCCCAACAGCCGGACGGCCACGGCGAGGCCGATGAGGATCGCCGCGGCCCCCGCGAGGAACACCGAGCCGAGCTCGGCGTTCGGCAGCGCCTGCTCGATCCCGAGGCCGAAGGCGTAGCCGCCGACCCAGCCGAACAGGTTCATGGCGTCGAACCGCCCCATCTCGTAGCCGCGGGCGTCGACCGCCGAGCGGTCGGAGATCACCGCCAGGCTCGCCGCCAGGATCGCCCCGCTGGCGACCCCGAAGACCAGGTTCGCCGCCCCCAGCGTGGCGACGTCGCGGGTGGTGGCGATGGCGACGAACAGCAGCGCGGCGCCCCCCATGCCGGCGAACAGCACCGGGAACCGGCCCCAGCGGTCGGCGGCCGCCCCGCTGAACAGGACGGTCGAGAACTCGCCGATCGGGGCGAGCGCGCTGACGAGGCCGGCGGTGCCCAGGTCGCTGCCGGTGAACCCGGTGGTCTTGTGGGTGAGGTAGGCCGCGAACACCGCGACCGTGATGCCGAAGGCGAACCGGACGAAGAACGTCGCCGTCAGGACCGCCGCGAGGGCCGGTCGCGACCGCCCCGGTGCGGGGAGGGCCCCGTCCGCCACGACCGAACCGCTACCCCGGGCGGGTCGGGTGCTCGATCAGCTCGATCCAGACGTCGTTCGGGTCGAGCACGAACGCGATCCGGCCCGAACCGCCCGCGAGCCGGTACGGTTCCTTCGCGACCCTGACGCCGGCCCGCCGCATCGTCGCGAGCGTCGCGTCCAGGTCGGCGACCTCGAAGGCGAGGTGGTCGAGCTGCTCGCCGGCCTCGAAGGACTCCTTCCCCTCCCAGTGGGTGAGCTCGACGCGGGCGCCGCTGTCGGGGTCGCGGACGAAGGCGATCTCGGCACGGTTCTCCGGGATCGCCCGGCGGCCGTCCGCGACCAGCCCGAGCACCTCCGTGTAGAACCGGAGGCTCTCGTCCATCCGGCGGACCGTGATCGACGTGTGCAGGAACTTCATCGGCCGGTCGACGGCGTACGGCCAGAAAAATGCGTCGTCCGTCCGGCGGTCAGGGATGGGCGAAGACGACGCGCACCGGCTCGGTGGCGGCCGTCCAGTTCTCCTCCACGCGGACGAAGCCGAACCGCTCGAACTGCAGGATCTCCCGGGGCGCGGCCCGGCGCAGCGCGGCCTCCCCCAGCCCGACGGCGTGGGTACCGTCCGGGTGCAGGACGTCCACCCCGACGGCCCCGGAAGCCCCGACCCATTGCAGCCGGGGGAGCCGCTGGTTCGGCCGGCTGGTGAACGCGGCCCGGATCGTTCCGCCGGCTTCGGGCACCTCGCTCGGTAGCCGGACGTTGACGAGGTCCTTGAGCCGCACCTCGGCCCCCGCGTGGTGGGCGAGGTCGGCCTGGGCCAGATAGAAGGCCGGTCCGGCGGGCACCGCGCGCGTGCCGAGCTCGGCCCGGTCCGGATGGTTCGCCAGCTGGACCTCGGCGAGGTCGAACGGGTAGCCGTCGACCTCGACCCGGACCGGCGCCGGGACGAACGACCGGCGCAGGGTCGTCGCGTCGATCCGCTGGCGGTTCTCGGCGTACAGCGTCTCCGCGGGGACCTCGATGTCGGCGAGCGAGAGGCCGAAGGAGAGGGTGAACTCCCGCAGCGCCGCCATGGAGATCCCCCGGCGGTCCAGCGAGCGCAACGACCAGGTCCGCGGGTCGGACCAGCCGTCGTAGACGCCGTCCTTCACCTCCCGGTAGGACTTGCTCTTGGAGACCTTCGCCTCCCGTACCCGCAGCAGGCCCCAGTGCAGGAACGGCGGGCCCTGGATCCCCAGCAGGTCCCAGACGTAGCGCTCCATGCGGTCCTCCACCACCAGGTCCTTGCCCCGGAGCACGTGGGTGACGCCGAGCTCGACGTCGTCCACCGCCCAGGAGAACTCCAGCAGCGGCCAGACGCGGTACCGGTGACCGACCCGGGGGTGGTCGAGGTCGCTGATGCGGAACAGCACCCGGTCGCGGAACGCCGGGTCCGGGTCGGCGAGGTCGGTCTTGAGCCGCAGCACCGCCTCGCCCGGCGCGTACGCCCCGCCGAGCATGCGCTCCCACTCGGCGGCGGCCTCCTCGGGGGTCTGCGATCGCTCCGGACAGGCGAGGCCGCGCTGGCGCTTGTCCCGCAGCTCCTCCTGCGCGCAGCGGCAGACGTAGGCGGCGCCCCGGTCGATCACGCGCCGTGCCCAGGGGTAGTGCGCGGCAATCCGGTCGGACTTGAACAGGACCTGGTCCGGCCGGACGCCGGCCAGCTCGAGGTCGCCGAGGATCAGGTCGAAGAACTCGACCTCGACGCGCTTCTCCTCCGAGCCGATCGTGTCGTCGAAGACCAGCAGGAGCTTGCCGTCGTAGCGCTCCCGGTAGGCCTGGTTGACGAACAGCATGCGACCGCTACCGATGTGCAGCGCCCCGCTCGGGAACGGGGCCAGCCGCAGGACGACCTGGCCGGCAACGGCGCCGGGCAGCGCCGGCAGGCCGGTGTCGCTCTCGCGCGGGGTCTCGGCGCGCGGCGCCTCCGCCCCCCCGAGGGCTGCCAGCCGGTCGGTCAGCTCCGCGACCGGTAGGCCGGCGATCTCGGCGATCAGCTCCGCGACCCTGGAGCGGACCTCCTCCGCCCGGGGCCGCAGGCTCGGGTCGGTCGCCAAGAGGCGGGAGACCACCGGTCCGGTGCGAGGGGCCCCGTCGTGCTCGAGGGCGTTCTCGAGCACGAGGCGGCGGACCCGGCGCTCGACCTCGGCCGGGATCGGCACGCGCGCGCGACCGGGCCCCGAGTTAAAGCGGTTGGCGCGGCCGGCGCGCCTCGAGGCGGTCCCGGCCGAATCCGCCCCGGGCGATCGCCTGGTCGACCGCCTCCGCGAGCGTCACCTCGCCGCGAAGGACCCGATGCGCCGAGCTCCGGGAGATCGTGAGCCGGCCGCCGCTGCCCTCGCGGCTGAGCCGCTGGACGTTCGCGATCTCCCCGGGGGTGATCGACGCGATCAGCGGCTCGCGGACCGGCGTGCCCGCCGTCTGACCGATGCGGTGGGCGGCGAGGGCATCCCGCGGTCGCCGCCGTCCCCGGGGGGTGGTGCCGGTCTCGTTGACGAGCTCGACGGCCCGACGGCGCTCGAGGAGCTCGTTGACGATGCGGTTGCGGGCCGGGGGGTCGCCGGCGCCGACACGGAAGAGGACCTGACGGTTCGGGAAGCGGTGGCGGACGTTCGCCGCGAGCGTCCCGGCGGCGTCCGGCGAGTCGAGGCTGCCGTCGCCGAGCGAGCGCCCGGCGCAGAGGATCGCGTAGCCGGGCCGCGGCCCGGGGTCGATCCCGACCACGATCGTCTCGTTCGGGTCGGTCGGCGCGAGCGCGTGCGCGATCGCCGCCGCGAGGGCCCGCCGGTCCCCGCCGACCGAGGTCGGCAGGACGTTCGGGTGCTCGATCTCCTCCAGCTCCCGCTCGGAGGTGAGCACGACGGCCACGCTCGGCGGGAGGCGGTCCCCCGGCAGCAGGCTCACCGACGGAAACCGCCGCTCCCGCAGGAACCCCGCCAGCTCATGGTAGAGCCCGGGGTCCCGGGTGACGAGCGCGACCGACCGGTGTCTCAACGCCGGACCCGACGGCGCTTTAGCGAATTAACGTTGCGCCGGACGTGCCCGTCTGCCTCCACTGCGGGGAGATCGGCGCCGAGGGAGCGCTGTTCTGCGGCAAGTGCGGCTACACCCTGCCGCAGCCGGGCTCCGAGGCGGCGCCGCCGGCCCCCACGGCGGCGCGTCCTCCCGGTCCCGTGACGCCGTCACCCGCCCCCGCGGCGGCCGCGGCGCCGGCCGGGGTACTGCCCCCGCGCGCCTCCGCCCCCTACGCGCCGGTCGGGGTCTACGCCGTGCCGGTCGCCGGGGCCCCCGGCGCCGTCGGCCCGATGCCCGCGCCGCCGAACGCCAAGTACTGCGCCCGGTGCGGGACCCTCATCTCCGCCGCGGCGGTCTACTGTCCGGTATGTCAGCAGCCCCAGGCGTGAGGTCCGGCGGACGCAAGGGCCGGCGGACCGCGCTCATGGTCCGGGTCGCCACCGAGAGGATCTCGGACCTGTTCGCGCTCGCCGAGCGCGAAGCGTTCGGGGAGGCGCCGGAGCTGGCGGACCGCTACGTCGCCCTGGCCCGGCGGATCGGCATGCGCTACAACGTCCGCCTCTTCGAGGAGTACGCCGACGTCTACTGCCGCGGCTGCTCGCGGTTCTGGGTCGAGGGCCGCACCGTCCGGACGCGGCTGCGCTCCGGTCGTCGGGTCCAGACCTGCCTGGCGTGCGGCCGGGAGCGCCGGGTCCCGTACCGTCGGGGGCGCGCGACCGACCGGCGCGGGCCGCCGGGGCCGGCCCGGCTGGCCCTCCAGCCGGAGGTCGGTCTCTCCCAGGCGGTCGACGACCTTCGGGACGAGGAACCCGGGTCCCGCGAAGCCGAAGGACGATGAGATAACCCGGGCCTCCGTGGCTCGCCCGCGCCGGGGTGGCCGAGCGGCCAAAGGCGGCAGACTCAAGATCTGCTCTCGCAGGAGTTCCCAGGTTCGAATCCTGGCCCCGGCATGGACATTGGGGAAGTGGTCATGGATTTGACCGCTGTGTGCGTTAGAACTTCTGGTGACTGAGGTTCGGAGTGATTGTTAACCAAGCCGCGCTTGAACGGTCCGAGGCCGTCCGATCTCTTTCAGGTAGGGCCCTGGCACTGACTGTAGCCATCCTAGGATTTGGGGGTGCAGCCTTCCTCGGCGCGCTATTCCTGATTCATGGTCAGCTTGTGAACTCGGAAAGAGTTCAGTCTGTTCTCTTCGTCGCCCTCTTCTCCTTAGTAGGGGTCATGGGAGTGAGACTCTTTCGCCTCAAGCCGAGATACGCGGGCGAGGTCCTCGTGGATGAAGATGGTGTTCGCTTCCGCGGTGGGACGTTGACCGACTGGGGTCTGAGCTGGAAGGATCCGACGTTTCGAATCACCTTCATCGTACGAGGGGAGGGGGAGGGAGACCACGGGAAGGGAACGCTTCCCACTGTTGCGCTGGCCAAGCCAGGTACCTCATTGCTTACTCCCGAGGCCTACAGAGCGATCGTCACCAAGGCCTCTGAACTAGGTCTAAGAGTCGAAACCCTGTCCCGGAGTAATCGTGGATGGGGCAGAACTGTCATTCGTCGCTTCTGAACCCGCCTTGGAAGTTCGGCGAGACTCCAGTACTTGACCGTGCAGCATCAGTAGCGAACGCCTGACCCTGGTCTATGTCCCTCTCGACGGCAATCACTGGCGCTGGCACGGGGACCTCCCCAAGTCCGTCGGGAGACGGGATTTCTTGCTGCTCCTGAGTGGCGCCCGCCAGGTCGGCCTCCTCAACCCGGAGCGGTGGAATCTACAGTCCGTAGGCCTCGTCGTGGTGGGCGAGCCGTAGCAACCGCACCACTTGCTGCCCGACCATGGGTTCGAACAAGAGAACGTACGAACCTCCGACGTGCGCCCGGCGCACTCCGTGAAGCGGGGCCCGAGGGGGCTTGTAGTGAAGCGGGTCCTGAAGGAGCTGGCTCACCTTGGTGTCCACGGCGTGCTTCAGGCCCGCGTTCCGAACGCAAAGACTTCGGTAGTCGCGCTCAAACTCAGGGGAGACCTCAAGTCTCCAGGTCACCGAGAATCACCCAGGACCTCGTCGAGAGACTCAATCCTGCGAAACCGGCCCTTGCGTATCCGCTGGAGCTCTGCTGCGAAATCTGGGCGGAGGGCAGGATCGAGGATCGCCTCCTCGTAAGCTGCGACAATGCTCTCGAGCGCTTCCGACTTGCCCTTCAGTCCGTCCCGAGCCTTGACCACGTTAACGACACGATTCGCGTGTTCCGAGAGCTCGACAACGGCCTTCGGCATATCTCGGCATAACTCCACATAATGTGAGCATATAAGCGCTCTCGCCCCCCGAACGGGTGGGGACTTCCGTCGCCCGGGGGTGAGAAGGGCCATCGCCCCGGGCAGCAGGTTCGCTCCCGTGTCCGGCCATGTGCCAGCCCGGCCCCCCCTCGACTCGACCCCCTCAGGTAGATTACCCCCCGCGCGCTAGGCGACGGGCCGGGATTACCCAGCGGGAAGGACGCTTTGTTGCGGTCCCGAACGGTAGCCAGCGCCGACGTGCGCCGGTTCGAAGTGCCGCTGTCGGGGCCGGGGCGGGCATGGCCGCAGGGCCCAATCTCGCGGTACAGCTCACCGCGACCGCGCGGGCGATCTCGGGGGATAGGGGGTCGTTGATGCTGAGCGTGCAGAGGGTCGAACGTCGCGTTTTGGTGATCGGCTTGGCGGTCGTGATGGTCTCGAGCGGGGCGATCGCCTATCTCGCGGAGGGCTCGGCCCGTGCCAGCAGCCCAACTCCCGCGACCTTGTCTACCGCCACGGGGGCGGGGTCGGCCGGGGCTAGGTCCCCCGTCAGCCCCCACCCCGGTACGCTCGTCGTGGACGACGACGACAACGGGGCGATCCCCACTTCGGAGGACCCGGCGGTCGACTACGAGACGATCGGCGCCGAACCGATCCTCAACACCCTGCAGACCCTGATCAGCTACAACGGCTCGAGCTCCACCGGCCTCAGCCCGCAGGGATTCGCTCCGACCCTGGCGACCTGCGTTCCCGGAACGGTCCAGTGCCTGCTGGACTACGGCAGCTCGCTCATCGTCAACAACAGTGCCGGTGAGCCGGAGTACTACACCTTCGTCATCGACCCGGCGGCGCACTTCTACGACCCCGGCTCGGAGCGGGCCTGGCAGGTCTATCCGACGGACGTCCTGTTCTCCTTCGCCCGGGACATGGCGTGGAGCGAGTCGTTCGGGGTGGGCACGACCGCCGGCTGGCTGCTCGCGCAGATGCTGCTGCCGAACGGGACGAGCTCGATCTACCAGCCCTACAACACGACGCCGGCGGACATCTACGGATCGATGCTGATCAACGACTCGACCTACTGCCCGTCGAACGCGATGAACGGCGTGCAGGGCAACGGGTGCATCACCTTCAACGTGGACGGTCAGGGGGCAGCCTGGCCCACGTCGCAGTTCCTGCAGGTCGTCGCGGACGGCTACTACGGGGTCGTCTCGTGCGGATGGTACTCGCACAACGGGGCCAACCTGACGGGCTGGGATGCGCCGTACAACGGCTCCGGCGAGGACAGCTCATGCCTGCTGCCGGACGGTCAGAGCACGACGGACAACGCCGCCTGGAGCTCCTACCTGGCGAGCCTGCCCGTGAACCTCTGGTACCGGTACGAGGAGCTGCTCCCGACCGACTATCCCTCCCCTGCCCCGGCGGTCCAGTGGAACCTGCTGGGGTCCGGCCCGTACTACGCGACCGTGAACCCCACGGGCAG
>JASHYB010000008.1 GCA_030043255.1 Thermoplasmata archaeon
CGCCGAGGGGGTCGTGCCCGGCAAGGACGAGGAGAAGATGGGCCACCGGGCGTCGTCGACCAGCACCGTCCGCTTCGAACGGGTGCGGGTGCCGGCGACCGACCGGCTGCTGGCGGAGGGGGACGGCTTCGGGCTCGCGATGCGGACCCTCGACCAGACCCGCACGCCCATCGGGGCGCTCGCCACGGGCATCGCCCAGGCGGCGCTCGACCACGCGGCCCGGTACGCGCTCAGGCGGGAGACCTTCGGTAAGCCGATCGCCGAGCACCAGGCGATCCAGATCAAGCTCGCGAACATGGCCCAGGCGGTCCACGCCTCGCGCCTGCTGACCTGGCAGGCCGCGTGGACGATCGACCGGGGCGCGAAGGGCACGCTCGAATCGTCGATCGCCAAGTGCTTCGCCTCCGACGCCGCTGTGCACGTCGCGGACGAGGCGGTCCAGACCTTCGGAGGGTACGGCTACATGCGGGAGTACCCGGTCGAGAAGCTGTTGCGCGACGCCAAGCTGACCCAGATCTACGAAGGGGCGAACGAGATCCAGCGCACCGTGATCGCCCGCGAGCTGCTGCGCGAGTACGGTTAGGCCGGGGTCGCGCGTGGAAATCGTCGTCTGCGTCAAGCCGGTGCCCGAGGCGGAGAGCCGCCTGCGGCCGAACGCCGCCGGCACCGCCCTCGAGACCGACGGCGTGAAGTTCGTGCTGGCCGGCTACGACGAGTCGGCGGTCGAGCAGGCGCTGCTGCTGAAGGCGGACGTGCCGGGCTCGAGGGTGCACGCCCTCACGGCCGGTCCGGCCGGCCGCACGGACGAGGTCCTCCGGGCGACGATCGCCCTCGGCTGCGACGACGCGACCGCCGTGGAGGCGGAGCCGGCGTCGCTCGCCGATCCCGTCGGGGTCGCCGGGGCCCTCGCCGACGCGATCGGTGGGCTACCGGGCCATGACCTGCTCCTGTTCGGCAAGCAGGCCGGCGACGACGAGGAGGGCCTGGTCGGGCCGGCGACCGCCCAGCGGCTGCGACTGCCGTACCTGGGCTTCGTCGTCGACCTACGGTACGACGCCGCCGCGGGCCGCTTCCGCTTCAAGCGGGCCACCGAGGCCGGCGAGGAGGGCTGGGAGGCGCCGGTGCCGCTCGCGGTCGGCTTGCAACAGGCCTGGAACGACCCGAGGACCGCGACCCTGCCGGCGATCCTGCGATCCAGGAAGGCCCCGATCGCTAGACGGACCTGGGCCCCCCCGCCGAGCGCGGCGGGGAGCGTGGGGGAGCGGTTCGCGCTGCCGCCGCCCCGACAGGGCGCCAAGATGATCGACTATCGCACCCCGCAGGAGGCGGCGGAGAAGCTCGTCCGGCTCCTTCGAGAGGAGGCCAAGGTCTTCCCGTGACCGACACGGTCCTCGTCGTCGGCGAGCCGTCCGGCGACGGGCTCGCCGAGGCAACCTCCGAGGCGGTCGGCGTGGCCCGCCGACTCGCGGGAGGGGAGGGCCACGTCGTCGGCTGGCTCGCCGGGCAAGGCGCGGCCGCACGGGCGGCGGGGTTCGCCCGGCTGGGGGTGGCTCGCGTGTTCACCTCAGAGGAGGCGCGATGGACTACGGCCCCGCCGGCCTCGCTCGCCGGTCCGGCGCAGGAGGCCGCCGAGCGGGCCGGGGCGACGGTCGTGCTGCTGGGGGGGACCACGTTCGGACGGGACCTCGCCGGAGCGCTCGCGTCGGCCTGGGGTGCGGCCGCCGCGAACGGCGTGACCGAGGTGGAGCGGACCGCGGACGGGGTGCGCGTGCGCCGGCCGGTCTTCGGCGGTCGCGCGACCGAGGAGCGTCGCCTGACCGGCCCGCGGTGCGTGGTCTCGGTCCGGCCCCACGCCTTCGCGGCGGCCCCCACGGCCCCCGCTGAGCTGTCGGTCGAGCCGCTCCCGCCGCCGTCCGAGCCGGTCGCTCTGACCGCGGTCCGTACCCAGGTGGCGGCCCTCGCCCGGGGGGCGGGCCCGAGCCTGGCGGACGCGGCGGTTGTCGTCGCGGGCGGTCGGGGCCTCGGCACGGCGGAGAACTTTCGCCTCGTCGAGGAGCTCGCCTCCGCCCTGGACGCGGCGGTCGGGGCCTCGCGGGCGGTCACCGACGCGGGCTGGCGCCCGTCCAGCTACCAGGTCGGACAGACCGGACGCGCCGTCTCACCGCAGCTCTACATCGCCGTCGGGATCTCCGGGGCGATCCAGCACCTGGTCGGCATGGTCAGCTCCCGCGTGATCGTCGCGATCAACTCGGACGCCAGCGCGCCGATCTTCCGTGTGGCGGACTACGGGATCGCGGGGGACCTCTTCCAGGTCGTGCCGGCGCTGACCGCCGAGGTGCGCCGGGTGCGGGGCCGCTAGGCCGCTACAGCTCGCGCGCGAGGTCCAGTCCGTCGCGCACCAGCGAACCGGTCCCGACGCCGACGGCCCGCTGCGCCTTGCGGAAGGTCCGCCACAGGTGTTCCTTGCGGCCCCCCCCGTCGTCCATCATCCCGTGGAACAGCTCCGTCGCGAAACGCGGGTAGAAGGTGTAGAACCGCGGGTTCCACTTGACCCGGTCCAGCCCCTGGAAATCCCGGAAGTCGGCGAGGATCCCGGCGGCCTCCAGGCGACGGTCGTACTCCGCCAGGACTGAGCCGCGCGCGTCCCCGGCGGAGCGGGCGGCCAGTGCCGTCTCCGCCGCCTCCAGCCCGGAGCGCACGGCGTAGTTCATCCCCTGGATGACGATCCCGTTGGAAAAGACGAAACCGGCCGCGTCGCCGGCGATCATCCAGCCGTCCCCGTGGAACGCGGCCGGCCGGCTCGCCCAGCCGGAGCTGATCAGCTTCGCGCCGTACTCGACCAGCTCCGCGCCCGCGAGGGCGCGCTGGATCGTCGGGTGCGCCTTGAAGCGCTCGACCAGGTCGTGGGCGTAGGCCTGGCCGCCGAAGAGCGAGGCGACGTTCACGATCACGCCCAGGGAGATCGTATCCTGGTTGGTGTACAGGAACCCCCCCGCCATCACGCCCGGCGGGTAGAGCCCGAGCACCCACTCCTCGGCATGGCCCTCGCCGGCCCGCAGCTGAAAGCGTTCGTCGATCCGGGCCGGGTCCAAGCGGTAGACCTCCTTGACGCCGAGCTCGGTCGCGCTCTCGCCGAGACGCGGCTGCGGCCGGATCGGGGTCCCGAGCGACACGCGCGAGTTCGCCCCGTCGGCGACGATCGTCACCGGGGCGCGCATCGTCTCGCCGCCCTGGACGACCCCGTGGACCGTGCTGCCCTCCCAGGCGAGGCGTTCGACCGGAACGCTGGAGACGACGGTGGCGCCGGCCGCCTCCGCTTGCTGGGCGAGCCAGGCGTCGGTGCGGACGCGCAGGACGCTGTGCGCCGGGTACGGCGCCTTGCCCCATGCGGCGTCCTCGAAGTCGAAGGCCAGGGCCCGCTCCGGGGTGAGGAAACCGAAACGCTTGCGAACGAGGTGGCGCTCGAGCGGCATCTCCTCCGCCCAGCGGGGCAGAATCCTCGCGAGGTCGTTCCCCCAGAGCATGCCGCCGGAGAGGTTCTTCGAGCCGGGCTCCAGCCCGCGCTCGAGCAGGAGCACGTTCGCGCCTCCCTGCGCGAGGCGGATCGCCGCCGAGCTGCCCGCCAGGCCGGCGCCGACCACGATGACGTCGAAGTCGTCGGCCATCGCGAGCGGCGCCGACGCAGGGGCGCCGCTTTAGCTCTGCGCGAGGGCGCCGCGGTCGCCGGTCAGCGGGGGCCGGCCGGCGGCGGGGAGGCCGCCTGCGGCGTCTGGATCGAGGCGGTCGCGTCCTCGACGAGCTTCTGGAAGCGGAACGGCTTCGGGATCCCGACCCAGTCCTCGTTGCCGACGACCGCGCCGCCCTCGGAGCTGACGCGGATGGTGCCGTAGCCCAGGACCCGCTGACCGACCGTCTGGTGGACGTCGACCGCCCGGACCTGGGTCACCGGGATCTCGTCGAAGTTCCGCCCGAGGATCCCCCGCTGCACGATCACCCGGCGCGACGTGACGGCGTAGACGGTCCGCATCCAGCGAACGTAGCGGACGGCGATGCGGAGGAGGCCGACCAGGAGCAGGAGGCCGAACAGCAGCGTGAGGCCGAGCGCGAGCGTCGGCTTGGCGACGTGGACGGCGCTCGCGAGCTGGCCGATCGCGTTCCCCCAGAGGTGGCTGCGCGGGTTCCAGCCCTCCCGGACGGCGAGGGTCAGGTAGGTCAGCACCGCGAATATGAGCGACCAGACGACCGGGCCGGGAAAGTAGAGCAGCTTGGAGGCCCGCGTCTCCTCCAGCAGGAACTCCTGGTCGCCGAGGTAGGTCGCCTTCAGCAGCTTGGGCATCTTCTTCGAGGCCCACGGGGACGCCATCGCCGGCCGAGCCTCGGCGTGGATGATAAAGGGTGGGCTGGACGGTCCGCCGGTCCGCCGTTATATCCCGAGCGCCGTCCGACCCCCGGATGGGCATCACCGACTGCCACGTGCACATCAATCCGTACTGGGAGATGCGCCCGGAGGCGCTGGCGCTCCTCGGCCACCGGGACCCGGCGACCCGGCGGTACGTCGACGAGCCCCGGGCGTTCCTGGAGTACCTCGACCGGGCCGGCGTGGAGCGGGCGGTGCTGGTGAACTACGTCGCCCCGCAGGTGATCGGCTACACGGAAGCCGCGAACAGCTTCGCGAGCCAGTACGCGAAGGCCGATCCCCGCCGGCTGCTGCCGACCGGCGGGATCCGGCCCGACCACCCGGACCCGGCGACCGAGGTGCGGCACCTGGTCCGCGACCTGGGCTTGCGCGCGCTCAAGCTGCATCCGCCGCACCAGCTGTTCCGGCCGAACGCCTACGTGGACGGGGGAGCCGGCACGCTGCCGGAGCTCTACGGCGCCTGCGAGCGCGAGGGCCTCCCCATCATCTTCCACACCGGCACCTCGGTGTTCCCCGGGGCGCGCAACCGCTTCGCCGACCCGATGTTCGTCGAGGACGTGGCGGTCGACTTCCCGAAGCTGACGATCGTGCTCGCCCACGGCGGCCGGCCGCTGTGGACCGCCGCGGCGACCTTCCTGGTCCGCCGGTTCCCCAACGTCTGGCTGGAACTGTCAGGCATCCCGCCGGCCCGCCTGCTCGAGTCCTTTCCCAGCCTGTCGAAGCTCGCCGACCGGGTCCTGTTCGGGACCGACTGGCCCGGACCGGGCGTGCCGGAGATGCGCGCGAACTTCGACGCCTTCCGTGCGCTCGGCCTGCCGGAGGAGCTGCAGCGTCGCATCCTCGAGGAAAATCCGCTCCGGGTGTTTCCCGCGAACGGCGCACGTTAAGTCGGCGCGCCCGTGTCGAGCACCGTGCCCGAGCCCGAGGAGAGCCCCCGCCCCGCCGCCGAGGCGACGCCGCCGACGCCCGGCGCGGAACTGCTGGAAGGGGGCGAGGACGTCGGCCGCCTGCCGTTGCCCCGTCGGCCCCGCGGCGAGGTCTTCGGCATCGCGAGCCAGCTGCTCGGCGCCGCGCGGATCCGCGTGATGTGCGAGGACAACGTCTCGCGGATGGGGCGCATCACCGGCAAGATGAAGAAGAAGATGTGGATCCGCGAAGGGGACCTGCTCATCCTGCGTCCCTGGGGGTTCCAGGAGGGCAAGGCGGACATCCTGTTCCGCTACAGCCGCACGCAGGCGCAGTACCTGCAGCGACGCAACCTCCTGCCGGAGTCGATGAGCTCCTTCCTCCTGCCGGAGCCGGCCGCCGAGGGCACTCCGCCGACCTAGCGGCGCGATGTGGGCTGCCTCCCCTCGTCCGCTCTCCAGTGCGGAGGCGCTCGCGGTCGAACTGAACGCGGTCGCCCTCGGCGTCTCGATCGACGCGCTGATGGAGAACGCCGGCCGCGCGGTCGCCGAGGAGGCGACGCATCACCTTCCGAGCCCGCCGGCCCGCGTCGCGGTCGTCGCGTCGACGGGCAACAACGGCGGCGACGGGACCTGCGCCGCGCACTACCTGCACCAGTGGGGCTACTCGCCCGAGGTCTGGCTGGTCCGCCCTCCGATCGAGATTCGGTCCCGGGCCGCCCGACGGTGCTTCGAGCGAATCGAGCACCGGCTGCCGGTGCACGTCGCCGTACCTCGGCCCGACGAGCTGGCGTCGATGCCGCTCGTCCTGGACGCGCTCCTGGGTACCGGCCAGCGACTGCCGCTCCGCTCGCCCATCCGCGAAGCGGTCGAGGCGATCCGATCTAGCCGGGCGCCGGTGCTCGCGGTCGACCTCCCCACCGGGACCCGGTCCCCGGAGGGGATCCGGGCCGAGTGGACGGTAACACTGACAGCGGTCAAGCAGGAGATGGACCCGGCCACGGCGGGGACGGTGGTGGTCCGGGACATCGGCATCCCGGCGGAGGCCTGGCAACGCACCGGCCCCGGGGAGTTCGCCTTCTTCCGCCCGCCGTCCGCGAACCGGGGGCGGAATTGCCGGCTAGTGTTCGTCGGCGGGGGGCCGTACGCCGGGGCCCCGGCGCTCGCGGCGTTGGCTTCGCTGCGCGCGGGGGCCGAGCGGGCTACCGTCTTCGCCCCGAAGGGCGCCGCCGAACTCGTGCAAGGATTCTCGCCGAACCTGGTCGTCCGTCCCTTCGGCTCGGAGCGGTTCCGACCACCCGACGTCGCGCCGATGCTGGAGGCGCTGCGGGCCGCCCCGCCCTCTGCGGTCGCCGTCGGTATGGGCGCGGGAGCCGCGCCTGAGACGCTGGAGGCCCTGCGTCTGCTCGAGGCCGGGCTCGCCGGCACGGTTCCGCTCGTCGTCGACGCGGACGGTCTCGCGGCCCTGCCGAAGCCGGACGAACTCTCCTCGATCCCGGGACCGCGCCCGGTCGCGACCCCGAACGCCGGGGAGTTCGCCCGCCTGTTCGGGGCCGACCCGCATCTGGACCCGGTCGCCCGGCGAGAGCAGGTGGTGCGCGCCGCGGCGTCCTCCTACCTGGTCCTGGTCGCGAAGGGGGAGGCCGATGTCGTGTCGGACGGCGTGTCGGTGGTCGAGAACCACCATCACCATCCGGCGATGACGGTCGGAGGCGTCGGCGACGTGCTGGCCGGCGTGATGGCCAGCCTGCTCGGATCGGGGATCGAGCCTTGGGCCGCCGGCCGCCTGGGGACCTATTGGGTCGGGGAGGCCGGGATCCTCGCGGCCTCTCGGCGCAGTTTCGGTCTGGTCGCGACGGACGTCATCGACGAGCTGCCGAACGCGCTCGTCGCCGGACTGGCCCGGATCCCGAGGGGCTGAGAGCCGGTACCCTAGTGTGCTGCGCGACGAGTACCTACGTTTGTTCCACTGCCGAGAAGCTAGGATTGGCGCCCTTGTTCCTGACGATGGGATAAACGCGGATCCGGCTGGCGCACCACCATAGCCACCAGGTCAGGGGGGTCGACACTCGATCATGAGAACTACGAAGCCACGGAGTTCGTGAGGTTTTTCTACTCTTGTGAACTACCCCCTTCGGGAAGGGCCGGGGTTCCGGGGCGCCGGCTCGCCTCCCAACGGAGGAAGAGTGTCCCACCCGGACGGAGCCGGCGGAAGCGTGATCGGGCCGGTTGCAGCCCATGACGGGACGGCAGTCTCACTTCGGGCGGAGGGAGAATCAGACTCCGGACAATCGGCGCACCTGTCACTCAGACGGTGGCCCGGCAGGGCCTCGGGGTGGTCAAAGGGTCGAATCGTGGCGGTCACGATCTTCTGTGCCGGCTTGATGGCCATCACGTATCAGATGCCGAGGGCTGCGGCATCTGATGTTGGTGGGGGAGGCAGTAGTTCTACCTGGGCCAACAACACCAGCGGGACCCTCGTTTACCCCTACGCTGTTCCGGCTTCCCTCTTTCCCACCCCCGCCAATGTGACGAGCGCGAACGGGGTCGTCGCAGTCAGCGCGGTTCCGCTGCCGAATTCGCCTTCGGCGTATGCCGTGGTCAACGCCTCCAGCCTTAGCAACGGCTCAGACCCGAACGCCTCCGTGTGGTTCAGTGTTGCCAGCTACAGTTCGACGGACGCGGTGCTCGTTGCCAGGAACGGGAGCTGCGGACAGAACTGCGGCGACCTACCCCTCGAGTGGACGAATCCAACCAAGGTTGCCACGTTCTCGGCTCCGATAACCGCCCTTCAGGTCGGTGTGCTCGGCTCGGTGCTAGTAGTGGGCGCGACGTCGAGCAACTCGACCTACCTGTACAGCCAATCGTCGCAAACCGGGGAGTGGACCGGTCTGTACTCAGCCCTGCCCGGACAGCTCGAGTCTCTCGCGACAGACCCGATCCAGGTTGCCGTCGCCACGGTATCCGGTGGAAGCGTCATCGTCAGTTCGATTTCTGCGGGCGGATCGCTTGTCGGTCGAGCGAGCATCTCCCCGACCGGGCCGACGAGCGCGGAAGTGGTTTCGGCCGCCCTCACCCTCGTTCCCGAAGGTTCGACCTATGAGGACTACCTTGCCTTCTCCGTAAACGGCAGCGACCAGATCGAGGCCTCCTCCAGTTCCGACGGCATCCACTTCTCTCGACCGACCCCTTTCGCCAACTTTACCGCCCTACCATCGAACGTAACAACCGCCGATGGTGACGTGGCTCCCGCCGAAGTCGGGCTACCGGGACAGCTCGCCCTTGCGGCCACCGGCGCGGAACTCACCCTGCTGTACACGACCTACCTCTACGGGGCCGTCACCGAGGCGACCGTCTCGTCCGGTGACCTGGGAGCCCAGTGGGACGGGCCGTACTTGGCTGGCGCCGCCAACGGTACGGTGGAGAATCCCATACTGACGGTTGGACCCGCGGGTCTCGTGTACGGCGCTTGGGCTGCCCCGAATGCGGGAGCGGGGACGCTCGAGGAGGCGACCTTCGAGGCGGACGGGATGCCTTTGACCCAGCCCGAGGCGATCTTTGCTCCCAACACCACTGTTCCGAACCCTGCACCGTCCCCGGCCCTCGCCGTGGACGGGTTTGAGCGACCTCTGGTGCTGTGGCCTGCGAACTCGCCCAACGGCACCGGCGCCTTCGACTACACGGGAGCTTACCTTGCGCCGAACACGTCGCTCAACCTGACCGAGAATCTGCTGAACGCAACGCTGGGAGCCTGGGACTTTCAGAGCCCTGGCACATCGCAGACGGGCATCGAACAGTATCTCGGCAACGTGAGCGAGGAGGTAGAGGCGGTCGACGCGGCCTACGGCTCCGAGAGCCTATGTCAGGCCCAGAACCTCACCGGTATCTCGCTCTACCAGGAGCTGGCTCGCGTACCCCTTGCTGTAAGCGGGACAAACGGGGCTGCGTGCGGCGATCCTATCGATCCTAACCCGCAAGCTTCCCCTCTGCTGGCGGCAAGCGGGGTCGACGATCCCACCACGTTTTCCGCCGTTTACCTCGACTGGGCACTCCAAGCCGAGGGTGTCCCCGTCAGCAGTTCCCCCCTTGCGGCCTTGACGGAAGTGGCACCCTACTCACAGATGGCCTTACCCACCTCCGTCCCCAACGCCACCTCAGGGCAGAGCGCCGTCGACTCCGCTACCGAAACGATCTCCGTGACGCCGACGCCGTACAGCCCCACCTCCTACGACCTCTCGACCTCCGCGACCCTTCCCGTATGGACCAAGTCGCTGTCGAGCTTCAAGTGCTCGATTCAAGGGGGCGGTTCCGGCATAGTGACCTCGGAACTGATCACGTCGGTCAACGCCACTTGGACCAACGTCACGTTGAACGGAGGAGCCCTACCGGCCGTGGCGGGGTCGGGATCGTATCCTTCCGTGTGGCTCGACAACCTCTCCGCCGAACAGAGCTACGCCTGGTCGGCGACCTACCGGGCCCTCACCAGCGAAGCGGAGAAGACCTACGACTCCTGCTCGGGTCAGACCTCGTATCTGTCAATCACCCCCGTGTCCCTGGGCCCGAGCTCAATCCCGACCGTCACCCTCAACGGATCCTTCGCGACGACCCTCTACATTGTCGCCGGCAAGCCTCTGGTTCTCGCGACGTACAACTCCAACCACTCGTCGGCGAATCTCACGGTCGAGTTCAACAGCTCGCTGCCCTCGACCTTCAACGGAAGCCTGTCGAACGGCTCCGGATCCCAGACTTGGAGCACCTCGGCCCCAGCGATCAACGGGACCTACACCCTCGAAAGAGCCTCTCCCGTCGGACAGACGTACAGCGTCACGGTGGTCGCTACGAGCCGTCCGGGGGGCGCCCCAGCGACTTCGCCATCCCGTTCGTACGGGGCGGCCGAAACGTTCCCTCCGGAGAAGGCAGCGGCGTCCTGCGGCTTTACCCTCACCTCAGCCGTACCGACCGTCACCATCTCCAACCAGTCAGGCGCCCCCTTCGTGAACGTCAGTTCCTCCACTGCTAATGTCACCTGGACCTCCACGGCGGATGCCCTGGGATTCTTTACCTACTACGAGGTCGGGACGGCGATCAACCAAACGGTCTCGGGAATCCAGCCGGTCCAACAGGGGCCCAGCCAGTGGGTGTACTCTCTGGAAGTTCACGGGCTCGAGCCGATGGTGGTTTACAACGCAACGGTGGGGGTTTCCTGGAGCCAGGGCTGCCTGGTGGACCAAGAGCAGATCGTCGGCAGGGAGCTGAAGACCGGGTCCCACTCGAGTGACGTGCCTACCCATGGGAAGCTCGCTCACGTCTGGGGCATTTCGGCGCCGTACGACCCGTTCAACGATACCGGAGGCGGTGTGGAAGTCGGCTGGGACAGTCCGTCGCGTCCCCGCGACAGTTCCGGTGCGATACAGCTAGAGAACGGAACGGTCGTCTTCAAGAACCGTGCGGGCCAGTCGTTCACGATCCCCTTCAGCTTGGAGGAGGTCGCAGCGGTGCCAACGCCCAACAACACAACGCACGGCGCATACACTCTCGATATCGCCGACCCTCCGTCACTTGCTCAGAACACACACTACGGGCTCACGGTCAATGCGAACTATTCCTACACTGTCTCGAACAACGGCACCGAAGTGACCAAGAGCGAACTCGCCAAAGGGACCGACATCGGGTTCGTCTACGAGCGGGACCAGACCGATGGGGGGCTGTCGGACGCTACCAAGGACGCCGGCTGGTGGGCGATCGAGAACGGGACCTCGACCCACGTCTATCCTACGGAGGACAGAGACTCCACGAATGGCCTTGTCGGGGACTACGTCGAGATGGAATACTCACTGAATCCCGGCGTGCTCGACACGTCCGGGAGCCACATGCTCGACACCTACAACCTTACGTTTCTCATCGGGCCGGAGTGGAGCACGGAGACGACGGACCTGGTTCACTACCTATCAAACTCGACCTACTTCCAGTTCTACAACGACTCGGGCTCCTACAACTACACCGCCAATTCCCGCTATCTCAATCTCACCAACCTGACCTGTGAGTTGAAGGAGGCGAAGTGCCATGCTCAGGGCTGGTCCGGAGACTCAAGTCCTTGGGCGTCTGAGGTTCTGTGGTCGTCCAGCCTGTTGCAAGTCGTGACGAAGAAGACGACGGAACCGGGGGCGTTCGTCCGACTCCTGCAGAGCGCGAGCAGTCAGGGCTGGCTGAGGGCGAGCCTCGGTACATACCGTGGCTCCGGGAAGTACGAAGGCGATCTGATCATGACGGTTTGGGGAAAACTCTCGTGGGGAGCGGATCCCTGGGAATGGAGTACGAGCAACGACTCGCTCGCGGACGGGAACCAGACGGACCCTCTGGGTCCGGTCGTTCTTCGTATCGTAGAGAACTACTGGCAACTGAACGGGACGAACCTTACAGCCGACAACAGCCCCGAATCCCTCATCAACCTCACCGTAGTCCAGAACGGAACGCCCACCACGGTCTACAGCAACTACAGCGAGCCCGCGGTGTTCTACTCTGCCGGGACTGGTCAGACGTTCAATGCGAACTGGAGTCCGGCTGACGTAGCCTATGCGTATGTGGCAAGTGTACCACTGGCATTCGCGTCCGGGACCGTGAATTTATCAATGACCATCCAGGCCAACTACAGTTCGAACGGTTCCCCCGCGGACGTTGCCTACGCGAAGTTCGGGTCGTACTCCAATCCCACGCTGACCTACTCTATCGACCTGACAGACTTCAACACCACAACTCCGACAACGGTGACGGCCTGGCTGTCCCCCAGTCAGGACTCAAAGAGCGACATAGGCGAGGCCTCGCTGAATTATACGGTCTTGCCACCCGTGAGCAAGGCGACGACCTTTTTGATAACTCCCAAGAACGAAACCACGCTCGCCTGGGACGCCCCGGGATATGCGCGTTATGTCGGCGAGCCGGACTTCGACCTCATCGTGCTCAACCTCTCCGAGAATCTATCCAGTCGACTGGAGCTTCCGAACGCTTCGGGCGGTCCGAGTTACAGCGTAACTCTCAAGGCAGGCATGAACAACATCCTCGTGCCTCGGGGCATCTTCCTCACGTCCCCGCTGGAGCAAGCGATACTCAACAATTCCACTGGATGGGTAAACAATGGCACATGGGGACTCAACTTCAGCCTAACGAACTGGTCGAGTCGGATGATACTCAACCAGTCGACTCCGTCCGACGACCCGTGGTACATCCGGGTGTTCAATGCCACAAACTACTCTGAAGTCGATTCCTCGTATTACGACAACACATCCACCCGCGGCTCCTTCGGCGGCGACTCCGGCCTAAAGTCTGAGGAACAGAGCAACGCTACGACGGCACTGAGTACGGTGGAGGGGCTCAACCTGACGAGTTCCAGTTGGGACTCCGACGAATCGAATTGGATCAGAAACCTCGCAGGTGAACAGGGCGACGAATCTCGGCAGATCCAGTCCGTCATCTGGATCAACATTACGGGGGTCAATGCAGGCTGGCTCTCCCTCCCGGAGCCCGTTCAAGAGTACCTCCAGGTTCAGAGCCTTCTGTCGGGGCTTGTTCTGAATGCTTCGGGGGCACTCACCTCGGTCGTATGCGATACTTCTGGGTACTTGAGTTGGCTTAACCTGCCGTCGACCGTAGTTGCCGCGATCTCCGCACCACAACTGATCAACTACGGTTCGTTTTCGGCACCACAGTACCAGGGTACTTCGGGCGACCTCAGGACCGAGGGTTTTGGGATAGGGACGATAAAGGAGTATCTCCGAGACGGCTACAACGACGTAGTGGGTTGGGCGAAGGGCGCAGCATGCTGGTGGACCAACTGGACGGAATCCATCGACACGGCGTTCTACAACCTCACAGTTTCAGCGGGTCTGTATCTGGCTGGGGCCATCGCGGGAGCGCTGACCACCCTTACGGAGGGTCTGTCAACTTTCGTACAGGTGGCGGGCGAAACGCTAGTGGCCATCGGACATGCTATGTTGTGGGGGTTGAAGGAGCTGCTGCGTCACATCGTGGAGCCCCTGATTCAGCCCGCGGTGAACGCTGCCGAGAGTTTCGACGCATCCCTTTCCGCTGCGACCAACACAACACTGAACGATACGCTGACCCAAGGCAATGTCACGCAGCCGGATGCCCTGGCCTGGGGTCAGGTCTTCAACTCTGTAGGATACCTCGGGCTCGCGCTTGGAATTGGACTTACTGCTGCGCTGGCCATTCTGAGTTCTGTCTGCCTTGAGGCAGATTTTCTCGTGGACCTGGTCCTCTCTCTAGTTCCTGCCCTCACCTTGGAGGCGATCTCGGGACTGACCCAAATGTCATCGCTCACGTATCAGGCGGTCATGAGCCTCGCGTCGAGCTTCTCAAATCCGTTCCCGAAGGCAACTTGGGAGACCATCGCCGCTGATTTCGCGATATGCGCAGCCGGAGGAAGCTTCATCATCGCTGTGGTAGCTGCAGCGATGAAGGCTCCTTCCGACGCTTTTGCCCTCACTCTAGCGGCTTCCATCATCATGGACCTTGTCGTCTTTTCAATCAGCTGGATCACGTGGGCAAACCACTCCGCAGACCTCGCGATCATCGCGCTTGTCGTGTCGGGACTCGCAACGTATGTAGCCGCCAGCGCGGCATCCATCAGCGAAGACCTTGATGAGGCGCAATCTTCCACGACTGTGGCCCTCATTCTAGCGGTGTGTGGGGCGGGTGCCGCTGGCGCAGACGTCTACCTGGCGGGGACCTAAGGGTATGGCACAGAACCTAACGGCCTCCGAGGTGGTGTTCGACGTGGGGACTCTGGCGGATGCATCCGATAGAGTGAAACGGCGCACGAAGGGAGTTCTCCTGGGAACGGGAATCTTTCTAGTTGGGTTCGGTTTGTTTTTCGTGGTCGTGGACTTGGAGGCGCTTTCGACGGGCTCGCTGTCGACCTTTCGGTTTGTATCTCTCCTGCTCGTGCTCGCAATCGTCGGTCTGTGTCTTTCGCCGATTCCCGGAGGAATGGCTAGGAGGCGAAAGTCTGCGCGTCGCATCAGAATTGATGACTTGGGCTTGGAACTAGACGGTCTCCCTGGCAAGTCCCTTCGGGTCGAATGGACGGACCCCCGGCTCTCTTTCGAACTGCACGACTTTGACCGATTACCCGAACCGAACTCTCCGACTAAACCTCGCTGCTTCATCCGAATCAACGGACGGGAAGATACACTCACACGGGAGGCATTTGAGCGGCTCCTCGGAGAGGCGAGAGCCCACGGCTTGTCGGTCAGCTGGTCGCGTGGTAGCAGCTCGATTTACTCCGCAGTCCCCGCGCCTGCGGTGTATCGTGTGCGAGCACCGAAGCCGTCGAGTCCTCTCCAGCCATAGCTTCACTGCTGTCCAGCTACAGGACATGTGGCTCCGGGAACTGACGTTCAGGTCCACTATATCGGCGTGGATTTCGTAATCGATGATCTGATTAGTCTAGATGTCCGAGCGATGATAGGTGCCGCGACAATCTACGCTGCGAGCGTCTTGCCTTCACAGCTCCTTAGCACTGCGGGAGTGCGCCTGTAGGAGGGTCTTTTCAACAGCTCGTGGGGCATTACCGAGGCTTCGACGCCCCCGGTGGCAGTCCTTACCCTCGTTGAGATTTTGTTGACGGTGGTCGGTACCGCAATGACCGGTTATGGACTCTATGGAGACATCCCCAAGGCCGTTGACGTGGTTGAGATTGCCACGACCATCACCTAGAGCTTGAGTTCGCTAGTGTGCAGCCCTCGACAGAACTACGTTTAGCCGGTTCCAGCGGACTTTCTCGAGGATCTGGTCGGCGGTCGCCCTCCAGAAGAAGGGTCGAGGCACCTCGTTGTATCTCTCGATGTACAGCTTCAGTGCCTCGATCAGCTCGAGCTCGCTGTGGAACGTCCCTCGCCGAACGCGCTTGTCCGTGAGTTCCTTGAACCATCGCTCGACCTGGTTCGGCCACGACGAACAGGTCGGCACGAAGTGAAAGTGGAAGCGGGGGTGCCGCAGCACCCACCGCTTCACCTTCGCCGTCTTGTGGGAGGCGAGGTTGTCGAGGATCAGGTGGAGGTCCAACGCCGAGGGCGTGGTCCAATCGAGGGTACGCAGGAAGGCAAGGAACTCCTGGGCCCGGTGCCGCTGGTGGCACTCGCCGACAATCCTCCCCGTCAGCACGTCAAGGGCGGCGAACAGGTCGGTCGTCCCATTCCGTCGATGGCCGCGGGTCTGCCGCTCGGGGACCCCTTCCCGCACCGGCAGGGTCAGTTGGGTCCGATCGAGCGGCTAGATCTGGGTCTTCTCGTCAACCGAGAGCACCGGCGCGTGCTCCGGAGGGTTGAGGTAGAGACCCACCACATCCCACAGTTTCTCCTCGAACAGCTTGTCCCGGTTGAGCTTGTAGTACTCGAGTCGGTGGAGCTGTATCCTTCGCACGGTCCAGATCTAATGGACGGTGTTCGGGCTGGCCCTGTGTTTCTCCGCCATCGAGCGGGTGGACCAGTGAGTGGCGTTCGGGGGCTTGGTGTGCAGCGCGTCGTGGACGATCGCTCGGATGGGGGCATCCGAAAGTCGGAGGGGACCGCCGGGACGCGGGACGTCCTGTTCTATGCCGGCGAGTCGGAGTCGGTGGAATCGGTTCGGCCAGAGGGCACAGGTGTTGCGCTGAGTGCCCAGTTCCTTGGCGATCTGCTTGTTCTGCGCGCCGTCGGCGGCGCGCAGGACGATCTGGGCTCGGAGGACCAGGCGGTGAGGGGTGGAACGGCCGCGGGCTCACCTCTTGATTCGGTGGCGCTCCTCCGAAGTCAGGGTGGGGTGCGGAGCCACGCGCACAGAGCGCGATAGGTCTCGCCGGATTTAAGCATAGTCAATCAGAGGACACTAGACTAGGCGTAGCGGACCCGGCCGCGGATCGCCTTCGCCCGGGCCCGGGCCTCCTTCGAACCAGCCGGGTTACCCTCGGCGTAGCCCGCGTAGAACGTCCGCGTGAGGCTCGGCGCCCGCGCGGAGAGCGCCTTCAGGTCCTCTTCCACGAGGTGCAGGTCGATCCCCAGGTCCTCGAGGCCCGCGTTGCGCGAGCCCATCGACAGGTCCAGGAACGCAACCGGACCGTCCGGACCTTCGGGGTACAGGACGTTCGAGCTGGTCAGATCGCCGTGGGCGACGTGGCCGGCGTGCAGCCGACCGAGCGCGACGCCGAAAGACCGGACCGCCGCCGCGACGCTGGTCGGCGGCAGCTCGGGATCCTGCAGGATCGCCTTGAGCGTCGGGCCCGGCAGCTGCTCGAGGATCAGCCGACAGCGCTCGGTGTCGAGGTCGTAGACCAGCGGCGTCCGAACCCCGAGCCGGCGGGCCTCGACCAGCAGGCGGGCCTCGGTCCGGGTCCGCTCCCGCCGCAGGCGTTCGTCGAGCGCCTTCGGACGGTAGCGCTTCGGCTCCCGCGACTTGAGCAACGCGGGGAACCCCCACCAGTCCACCTCGCGGAGCGTGGCCTCCGCCCCCTCGGAGACGGTGCGCCCCGGGGTCTCGCTCCCGTTCACGTCGTCCCCGGTCGAGCCGATCAGCGGCCGCGGCGCGAGGCCATCACGCGCACGATCGCCTCGCGCGCGAGCCGCGCCGCCAGCGCGCTCGTGTTGCCCTGGTCGTAGGGCGGAGCGACCTCCATGATGTCCAGCCCGACGAGGCGGGGCGCGGCCTGGTCGAGGACGTACTTGACGTCGCGCGGCGTGAGGCCGAACGGCTCCGGCGTGCCGGTCGCCGCGGCGTACGCCGGGTCGATGACGTCGATGTCGATCGAGACGTACAGGCGCTCGGTCTTGAGCATGTTCAGCGCGCGCTGGACCGTCGCCTGGATCCCCTCGCGGGCGACCTCGTGCGCGGTCACGAACGGCATGCCGATCGACCGGTTGTCGTCCACCTCCTCGTGCGAGACCGAACGGACCCCGAGGACGACGACGTTGTGGGCGCCGACCTTCTCGACGATCCGGCGCGACGAACAGGCGTGGCTGCGGCGGTCCCCGAGGTAGCTGGACCGGAAGTCGAGATGGGCGTCCAGGTACAGCACGCCGAGGCTCGGGGCACCGTCCGGGTACGCCTCGACCGACGGCGGCGCACACGCGTGGTCGCCGCCGAGCAGGATGGGGAACTTGCCGGCCCGGTAGATCGGCCGCAGCTCGGCCCGCACCCCCTCGACCATCTGCTCGGCGCTGCCGTACTCGTCGGTGTTCCCGAGGTCGTGGATGCGCGCTTCGCCGAGGTCGATCCCGGTCTCGAGGTCGTACGACTCGAAGTTCCAGGAGTGCTGGCGGATCGCGTCCGGGCCGAACCGCGCCCCGGGGCGGAACGACGTCGTCCGGTCGAACGGTACGCCCAGGACGACGAACTCCGCGTCGTCCAGGTCCGCGACGGCGTCCGCGAACGTGCTCAGGTGGGCCACGGCCGGCGGAGAGGCTCGCGCTATAACCGCTTTTGGAGATTCGGCCGCGAGAGCTCTCGACCTCCCCAGCTGCCGGCGGTAGCTCGCGCGGGGGCCGCGTTATGTCCCCGGACCGGCATGGTCCCGCGGAGGGGGCTCACGTGGCACCCGAGCCGAGCCTGAACCGCACCAACGAGGCGGACGGCGTCGTGTGCCTGCTCCTGAACCACCCCCCGGTGAACGCCCTGTCCCGCTCGGTCCTGGAGGAGCTCGGACGGGAGCTCGGCGGGCTGGCCGCCTCAGCCGAGGTTCGCGCGGTCGTCCTGGGCGGCGAGGGCGCCAACTTCAGCGCGGGGGCGGACCTCAAGGAGATGGCGTCGATCGCGCCGGCCGACGCCCCGGCGATGCTCCGGGCCGCGCTGGCGACCTTCCGCTCGCTCGCCGAACTGCCGGTCCCGACGATCGCCGCGGTCCATGGACTGGCGGTCGGGGGCGGGCTGGAACTGTCGCTGGCCTGCGATCTGCGGATCGCCGACGACTCGGCGAAGTTCGGCGCCCCGGAGGTCGCCCACGGGCTCATGCCGGCCTACGGCGGGACGCAGCGTCTTCCCCGGCTGGTCGGTCCGGCCAAGGCGAAGGAGCTGATCTTCACCGGCGCGCTCGTCCCCGCCCCGGAAGCGCTGCGGATCGGACTCGTCAACAAGGTCGTCGGCGGCGGCCAGGAGCTCCGCGCGGCCCGGGACCTCGCGCACACCATCGGCCAGCGCGCCCCGAAGGCCGTTCGGGCCGCCAAGCGCGCGATGCTCGACGGGGCGTCGCGCCCGCTCGACGACGCCCAGGCGCTCGAGACCCGGCTGTTCGTCGAGCAGGTCCTGCCCAGCGCGGACCTCGCCGAGGGCATCCGAGCGTTCGGCGAACGCCGGCCCCCGAAGTTCACGGGAGGCTAGCGATGCCGTTCGAGTTCTCCCTCTCGCCGGACCAGGAGGCGTTCCGTTCGGCGGTCCGGGCATTCCTCCAGAAGGAGGTCGCACCGATCGTCGCCGAGATGGACGAGACGGAGCAGTTCCCGGCGGCGACCGTACGCCGCATGCAGCAGGAGGGGTACTTCGGCGTCCCGATCCCGGAACAGTACGGCGGTCTCGGCCTCGGCAAGGTCGGCTACTGCCTGCTGCTCGAGGAGCTGGGCCGGGTCGACGCCTCCCACGGGACGATCGTCGGGGCCCACACCTCGCTCGGGACCACGCCGCTGCTGTACTTCGGCTCCGAGGAACAGAAGCAGCGGTACCTGGTGCCGGCGGCGAAGGGCGACCGGCTCCTCGCGTTCAGCCTGACCGAACCGGGCTCCGGCAGCGATTCCGGCGCCGTCCACACGGTCGCCGAGAAGGTGGGGGACGCCTGGAGCCTGACCGGCACGAAGCTCTACGTCTCCAACGGCCGCGAGGCCGACACGATCGTCGTGCTGGCGGCGAGCGACCCGAAGCGCGGGCCGAGCGGGGGGGTGACCGCCTTCCTGCTCGACAAGGGGCGCCAGGGGTTCAGCGTCGGGCGCTGCGAGAAGAAGATGGGGCTGCACGGCACCTCGACCGCCGAGCTGATCCTGGACCACGTCGAGCTCGGCCCGGAGCAGGTCCTCGGACCGGTGGGGGCCGGCTTCGTGGTCGCGATGACCGCGCTGGACGTCGGCCGGGTCTCGCTGGGCGCGGCGTCGCTGGGCGCGATGGAGGCCGCCACCTCCGGCGCGCTCGACTTCGCGCAGAAGCGGGTCCAGTTCGGCGCCCCGATCGCCCAGCACGAGGCGATCCAGTTCAAGCTCGCCGACATGGCGATGAAGGTCCACGCCCTGCGCTACCTCGTCTACCACGCGGCCGACCACCAGGACCAGCTGGGGATCGACGTCGCGCGCTGGAGCCGGGAGGCGCGTCAGGCGAAGACCCGCGAGGCGGCGATCGTCAAGTGCCTGGCCTCGGAATGGGCCAGCGACGTGATCGACCAGGCGCTCCAGGTCCACGGGGGCCTCGGCTACATCCGGGGCACGCCGATCGAGCGGGCCTACCGGGACGCCCGCATCAGCGAGATCTTCGAGGGGACCAACGAGATCCAGCGCCTGGTCGTGGCGCGTGATCTGCTGGAGCGCGGGCTCTAGCGCGCGGCGGCGAACGCCTCGGCGCGCAGCTCCCGCCGCAGCGTCTTTTGGATCCCGCTCTTCGGCAGGCTGGCTCGGAACTCCACCGACCTCGGCGCCTTGTAGTGCGCGAGGTGCGTGCGCGCGAGCGCGATCAGCTCGTCGGCCCCGACGCTCTGGCCCGGGGCCAGCACCACGTAGGCCTTGGGCACCTCGCCGAGGAACGCGTCCGGCGCGGCGACCACCGCCACGTCGGCCACCGCCGGGTTCGTGCGCAGCACCTCCTCGACCTCGCGGGGGTAGACCTTCATCCCGCCGACGCTGATCAGGTCCTTCTTTCGGTCGACGATGTAGGCGTAGCCGTCCTCGTCCAGGCGCGCGAGGTCCCCGGTCCGCAGCCAGCCGTCCCGCAGGACCAGCTGGCTCTCCTCAGGCTGGCGGAAGTAGCCGAGCATCACCTGCGGGCCCTTGACCTCCAGTTCGCCGACCTCACCGACGGCGACCGGCCGGCCGGCCTCCGGGTCCACCACCCGCTGCTCGGTGTCGGGCACCGGCAGGCCGATGGAGCCGACCTTGCGCTCCCCCTCCACCGGGTTGACGTGGGTCACCGGCGACGCCTCCGAAAGGCCGTAGCCCTCCACCAGGCGGCCGCCGGTCGCCGCCTCGAACCGGCGCTGCACGTCCGGCGGCAGCGCGGAGGAGCCGCTGACGCAGTAGCGGATCGAGCCGAGGTCGTACTTCGCGAGCTCCGGGCGCGCGAGCAGCCCGGCGTACAGCGCCGGCACGGCGGGCAGCTGCGTCGGGCGATACCGGTGGATCAGCCGCAGCAGCTCGGCCGGCTCCGGCCGCAGTTGCAGGACCATCGTGCCGCCCTCGGCCACGGCGAGGAGCAGGGCGACCGTCAGCCCGTAGATGTGGAAGAACGGGATCGACGCCATGAAGACCTCCTCGCCGGGCCGACGGGTCGTGTTCCAGACGTCCGCCTGCCGGACGTTGGCGAGCAGGTTGCGGTGCGTCAGCATCGCGGCCTTCGGGACCCCGGTCGTGCCGCCGGTGTACTGCAGGACCGCGACCGTGGTCACCGGGTCCCCCCGGACCAGCGGGACCGCGCCCGGACGTCGCAGGGCGGCCCGCCAGGCGCGCACCCGCGGCGAGGTGGGGAAGGCGGTCGGCAGCCCGTGCCGGCGCAGGACCAGGTTCACGAACGATCGCTTGAGCGCCGGATAGAACTCGCGGAGCCGCGCGACGAACACCACGGGGACCTCGCGGCCCTGCGGTCCGCGTTCGAGATTGGGATAGAGGGTTTCCAACGTCACAGCGACCTTCGGCTGGGCGTCGGCGAGCAGCCGCTCCAGGTCGTCCCCCGTCCAGAGAGGGCTGACCTGGACGACGACCGCGCCGAGGCGCAACGCCCCGAACAGGGCGATCGGGTACGCCGGACAGTTCGGCAGGACCAGCGCGACCCGGTCCCCCGCGACGACCCCGGCCTCCTTCAGGGCCGCGGCGAACCGCTCGCTGGCGTCCCGGAGCTGGCGGAAGCTCCACCGCGACCCGTAGAAGACGACGGCCGCTCGCTCCGGCCACTTCGTCGCGGCCTCTTCCAGGATCTCCGGGATCACCTGCGAGGGATACTCGAGGTGCGCTGGCACGTCAGCGGGGTACCGCCGAAGCCACGGACGCTCCGGCACGGTCGGCGTCGACGCGGCGCTCATCGTTCGGAGGCCGTCGTGGACGAGGGCAGGACCCGCTCGAACTGGACGCCGGGCTTGTAGCTCGGGGCGAACCGGACCGGGGTGCCCGGGGCGATCTCCGCCGCATCGCGAACCTGGGGGATCCAACCGCTCAGCCGGCCGCCGCCTTCCAGCTCGACGAGCACGTACGCGTACGGCGCGTCGTTGACGAACTCGTCGGAGGCGACCTGGACGATCGTGCCCGCCACGATCGTCCCGCGACCGTTGAGGGTCGCCTCCTCCAGCGGGGCGGTGCCGCATCGGGAGCAAGCGAGCCCCCAGGTGGCGGTCAGCGTCCCGCACTTCGGGCAACGGAAGCCTCGCAGCAACCGGTCGTTCTCGTAGCCCCGGACGAACGCTTCGACGGAATGAGGGCCGGAGGGCACGTCGATCGACGGGGGCGGCACGAAAGCTACCGCCTCGAGAAGATGTGCACGGTGCAGGAGCCGCCCGTCGCCCCGACGTTGTGCGTCAGGGCGGTGCCGGTCCGAGGCACCTCGCGCCCGGGGGCCCGGCCGTTCACCTGCTCAAAGACCTCGACGACCTGGCCGGCGCCGGTCGCGCTGACCGGGTGCCCCTTGGCCTTGAGCCCCCCGGAGGGGTTGACCGGGAGCCGCCCGTCCCGCGCGGTGGTCCCCTCGAGGCTCTCCCGGGCGGCCGACCCGCGCGGGAAGAACCCCAGGTCCTCCAGCGCCAGCGCCTCGGCGATCGTGAAGCAGTCGTGGACCTCGAGGAAGTCGATCCGTCGAGGTTCCAGTCCGGCCCGCCGGAACGCCTCCTTCCCGGCGCGCTGCGTAGAGGGTAGGCCGAGCAGGTCGGATCGGTCCTGGAGCGCCGTGACCGCCCCGGTGCGGACCGACGCCCGGACCACCAGCGGCTCGTTCGCCGGCCGGGGAAAGGCGTCGGGCGCCGCCACGACCATCGCCGCCGCGCCGTCGGAGAACGGGCAGCAGTCGTAGAGCCGCAGCGGCGAGGCGATCATCGGCGAGTCCAGGTAGGTCTGCATCGAGATCTCCTTCTGGAAGTGGGCGTGAGGGTTGCGCGCCGCGTTCGCGTGGTTCTTCACCGCGATCGCCCCGAACATCTCCGGGGTCGTCCGGTAGGCGTGCCGGTACGCGTCGGCGAGCGTGGCGTACAGGCCCGGGAACGTCGCGCCGTTCTTCGTCTCGAACGGGTAGTCGGCGGCGTAGGCGAAGTAGCCGGTCGCGCTCATCGTGTCGAGGTGGCCCAGACGCTCGGCGCCCACCACGAGCGCGGCGTCCGCGAACCCTCCGGCCACGTGGACGAACGCCTCGTGCAGCGCGGCGCTGGAGGACGAGCAGGCCGATTCGAGCGTCACCGACGGCACCTCGGGGATGCCGAGACCGTTGTTGATCAGCGGCCCGACGTGCGCCTGGTGCTCGGTGAGGCCGAAACAGTTCGCGACGAACGTGTGGCCGATCTGCTTCGGCTCGAGACCGGCGTCGCGGATCGCCTCCGCCGCGACGCGCGTCGCCGCTTCCCGGGCGGTCTCGGCGAGCTTGCCGTACCGGTTCGACGCCGCGCCGACGACCCAGACCTCGCGCACCGGTCCCCCGTCCGAGAAAGCCCGGAGGGTCGCTTAAGTTGGGCGGGACGCGGGCCTCGGCGGCTCGGGCCCGGTCGAGCCCAGCAGCGCGAGGAACCGCTCCAGCGCCCGCCGGGCCGCCCGCTCGTCCGCCGTCTTGAACAGCAGCCGGCCGGAACGACTGATCGTCGTCTCCGGCTCGAGCGAAGCGATGAGCATCACCCGAGCGTCCACGACGGCCACCCCGGCCCGCTCCAACGCCACCCGCACTCGCGGAAGGTCGATCGGCTTCGAGTCGAGCGGCAGCGCCTCGAACCCGCCCCCGTTCGAGCAGAGCTTCAGGGCCCGATAGGCGGGCGGCGGCATCGCGGCGAGCAGGGCGCGGACGGCCGATGAGCTTGCCGAACGATAGGGCTCTCGGCCCGGAAAGAAAAGGGAGGGGTCCGCCGGACTGGCGGACCCCGTGGTGAGGCGCGTCTAGCTCTGCGGGGGGGTGGCCGGGGGCTGGCCTCCCCAACCCTGAGGGCTCGAAGCGCCCATGCTCGGGGCCATCGGCTGCTGGTTCCAGGCGGGCTGGACGTTCGCGGGCGGGTGCCAGACCAGGGCCAGGATCCCGCCGATGAGCGCGAGGATCGCGCCGATGTAGAAGCCGCCGCCGCCGATGAAGCTGATCAGCGCCAGGACCAAGATGATCGCCCCGGTGGTCTTCGCCCCGGCGGGGTTGGACTTCAGGCGGCTCGCGAACAGGATGATGATGAGTCCGAACACGAGCGCGAGGACGGCCAAGCCGACCGCGAGGCCGACGCCGAGCCCGAAGCCGACCGCCGCGAACAGCGAGGCGATGGCGAACAGGATGATCGCGTAGATGATGCTGAAGACCAAGATCAGTATGCCTCCGATCAGCGAGAGCAGGTACGCCGTTCTGGGGTACGTTTCGGCTGCGGCCATCGGGCAGAACTCCGTTTCCCAGTATATCAACCGATGGTATCGGTAGGAAACGGGCCCGGGAGGCGGTCCGACGGCCCAATCTGGGGTGCGTCGGCCTGTGGGAGATTACATCACGACCGCGCGCCGGACGCAGTCGTCAAGGATCTGCTCGACGTCGACCCGCTCTTCCTCGCGCAGGATCTGGACGAGGTCGGTGCGCGTCGCCGGCTTGTCGGGTACCGCCTGGCAGCAGACGCCGGGCCGGGTGGAGATCCCGTACGTGCCGATCTCCTTGGCGACCGCCTCGATCTCCGCCTTGTCGAAGCCGATCAGCGGGCGGACGATCGGCAGCTGCACCGAGGCGGTCGCCGACCGCATGTTCGACAACGTCTGCGAGGCGACCTGGCCGAGCGCTTCGCCGGTCGCGAGGAAGGTCGCCCGCTCGCGCTCGGCGATCCGCTCCGCGCCGCGCCACATGAACCGACGGCAGAGCACGCAGCCGACGTGGCGGTCGGTCGAGCGCATCAGGGTCACCTGGGTCGGCCCGTGGGGCAGCACGTAGAGCGGGATCGCCTGGGCGTAGCGCTCCCGCAGGAGCCGGAGGTGGTCGACGATCTTCTCGAGCGGGGAGTCGTCGGTGAACGGGCGGTTGTCGAGATGGACGGCGTACATCTCGTGGCCCTGCCGCAACAGGTAGTGCAGGGCGACCGGCGAGTCGATCCCGCCGCTCATGAGCATCACCCCGCGCGCCATCGGTCGTCCCAGCCTCGGCCGTCTATATACGGCTGCGGACGGCGGCGCCCCCCGACCTCCGAGAGCTGAAATCCGCCCGGCGGTCGGCGCGGCCGTGAACGAGCCTATCGCGCTGTTCGCGCGCGACGAAGGGAACGGCCGACCGATCCTTTTCCTGCACGGCGTCGGGGGCGATCACACCGTCTGGAACGCCGTCGTTCCCTACCTCGTGCCGCGGTTCCGGCTCCTGCTCCCGGACCTCCGGGGGCACGGTCGGTCGCCGGCGCCGGAATCGGCCGGCTATCGCTTCGAGGACCTGGAAGGAGACCTCCTCGCGCTGCTCGACGCCCGCCGCCTGCCGGGGGCGCACGTCGTGGGCCTGAGCGCGGGGGCGCTCCTGGCGCTGCGGCTGGGCCTGGATGTCCCGCAGCGGGTCCGCAGCCTCACGCTGATCGGCGGGTCGGTCTATACGGACGCGCACACGCGCTCCATCGCCGAGCGCTGGGCGGAAACGTACGCTCAGGAGGGACCGGACGCCCTGGCGATCCGTCTCCTCAAGGACCTGTACTACCCGGATTGGATCGAGGCCCACATGGAGGTCGCCGACCGCCTCCGCGAGGAGGTCCCGCATCAGGACTACCGGGGCGCGGTCCGGTGGGCCCGGGAAGCGGCGACGTTCGACGAGCGGGCGCGGGTCGCCACGCTCGCCCCTTCGACGCTCATCGTGCATGCGATGGAGGACGAGGTGGTGGACGCCTCGCACGGACGGATCCTTCGCCAGTCGATCCCCGGCTCCCGGATCCGCATCTTCGCGCAGACCGGACACCTGGTGCCGATCGAGCGCCCGGCGGAGACGGCCGAGGCGGTGGCGGCGTTCGTCGACGAGGTCGAACCTCCGCCGTCGGGCTGAACGACGGCACCGTTATGTCGCCCGCCGACGATGAAGGCGTCGTGGCGCCCGGGACGGATCTGGAGCTGCAGGCCAGGATCGACGATCTCGAGCGCGAGGTCCGGCAGCTGCGGGCACGGGTCGCCGCGCTCGAGCGCCTGGTCGGCAACGCCGCCGAGCATCCGGCCGACCGCGAGGTCGTGCGCGAGAAGGCGGTCTACGACTGGCAGGGATGAGGCCCGACACCGGCGCGCCGACCGGCCCCGCGACGGGCTCCGCGCGCGAGCTCGTGGAGCGGTTCCCGACGCTGCGGCCGCCTTCGTCGAGCGCCGGCGCGGCCGTGATGATCGTGCTGCGCGACGGGACCCTTGGCGTCGAGGCGCTGCTGATCCAGCGGGCGACCAATCCTGAGGATCCGGCGTCCGGCGACGTGGCGCTGCCCGGAGGCCGGGTCGACGACGAGGACGGTTCGCTCGAGCGCACCGCCGTCCGCGAGCTCCGGGAGGAGGTGGGGCTCGGCCTCGCCGACCTGGACGGGCCCCCACGCTTCGTGGGCGTCAGCCCGGCCCGGAGGTTCTCCGTCCACGTCGGGATCTTCGCCGCCCTCCTGTCGGCCTCCGCCCCCGCGCCGAGCGTGGGCAGCCCGGAGGAGGTCGCCGCCGTCTTCTGGCTGCCTCGGGACGCGCTCCGAGAGAGCCGGCTGATCAGCCGGGAGGGCGAGCGGGAGGGGGAGACCTTCCGATTCTTCGGCACGGAGTACGACGGCCACTTGGTCTGGGGGTTCACGCGGAGGGTCCTGCGCGATTTCTTTGGGTTCCCGGTGGAGGAGAACCCCGCGAGCTCCCCCGCACCGGCCCTCGGCGAAAGCCGGCTGGTCTAGCGGGTCCCGAGCGGAACCTGTGGCGTAAAACCCCGCGGGGCGGGGGTCGCTCGGCTTTAAATACCCCTTAAATAGTCATTCGCGGCAGGGGAACCTCCGTTGAAAATCCGCATCGAGAACGTCGTCGCGTCCACGTCCCTCGGGGACGAGCTCGACCTCCAGTCGATCGCCCTCGGGCTGGACGGGGCCGAGTACGAACCCGAGCAGTTCCCCGGACTGATCTACCGGCTCAAGCAGCCGAAGACCGCCATCCTGCTGTTCCGCTCCGGCAAGGTCGTCTGCACCGGCGCCAAAAGCATGCACGAGGTGGAGGAATCGATCCATTCCGTCGCCCAGCAGATCAAGAAGGGCGGCCAGAAGATCAACATGCACCCGAAGATCGAGGTGCAGAACATCGTCGCGAGCTCCGACCTCGAGAGCGAGATCAACCTGAACGCGATCGCCGTCACGCTCGGCCTCGACCGGGTCGAGTACGAGCCCGAGCAGTTCCCCGGGCTGGTCTGCCGCATCGACGAGCCTCGCGTGGTCGTCCTGCTGTTCGGGAGCGGCAAGCTGGTCTGCACGGGGGCGCGCAAGCCGTCCGACGTCGAGGTCGCGGTCAAGAAGATCACGCGCGAGCTCCAGGGCGCCGGGCTGCTCCGCTAGGCGGGGCGGCCGAGCCCGTCGCCGGGCGACCGTGGACGGGATCGCCGGCCTACCGGTCGTCGATCACCACTGCCATCTGTCGCCGGCCGGCGAAGGGGTCCGGGCGGCCCGTCGCTTCCGCAGCGCCGGGGGCACGCATCTCTTCCTCGCGACGCAAAACTACGACGCCGAGGTCCCCACGACCCTCGACAGCTATCTCCGTCAGTTCGAGACGACCGAACAGCTCGCTCGAGCGGTGCACGAGGGCACGGGCGTCCAGGTGCCCCTCGTGGTGGCGCCGTACCCGGTCGACCTGGTCCAGGCCGCCCCCACGCTCGGCGTGCCGGGCGCGCTCGACCTACATCTCCGGGCCCTGGACCTGGCCGGGCGCTGGGTGAAGGAGCGCCGGGCGGTCGCGCTGGGCGAGGTGGGGTGGCCGCACTTCCCGGTCCCGTCCGAGGTCGCCGCCGCGTGCCGCTCGGCGTTCCGGCACGCTCTCGAGGTGGCTCGGGACGTCGGCTGTCCGGCGGTCGTCCACTCTCCCGACCTCGACGGGGCCGGCTGGGAGCAGCTGGAGCGGGAGGCGGGGGAGGTCGGACTGCCGTCGCACCACGTCGTCAAGCACTACGCCCGGTCCCGCCGACCTTCCGGGGCCGGGGGTACGACGGTACCGTCCTACCTCGCCCGCCGCGAGCTGGTGAACGACGTGCTGACCGATCCGGGTCCGTGGTTCCTGGAGACGGACTACCTGGACGATCCGAAGCGCCCCGGCGCGGTCCTCGACCTGGCCACCGTCCCGAGGCGCGCCGCCGCGCTGGCCCGCTCCTCCGCCTCGGCCGCTGAGCACCTGGCGGTCCCGTTCCTCCGGTCCGTCGAGCAGGTCTACGGCTTCACCCCCGAGCTGCCGCGGGAGCTCCCATGACCGGCCCCCGCGGGCGGTTCGTCGCGCTGGAGGGGATCGACGGGGCGGGCAAGTCGACGCTGTTGCGCGCGCTGGGCCGCGCGCTGCGCCGCCAGGGGCTGTCGGTCCGCCTGCGGCACGAGCCGGTCGACCCGGCCCTCGGACGGCTCGCGCAGGAGGCCGGGGCCCGCGACCCGTGGACCGGGGCGGTCTACTTCACGGTCGACCGGCACCTCGCCGCACCGCGCCTGCGGGAGGACCTGCGTCGGTACGACGTCGTCCTTTCGGACCGGTCGTTCTACTCCACCGTCGCCTACCAAGGCAGTCGACTCCCGCCCGGCGAGCGGGTCCGGCTGGAGCAACTGCAGCGCCGGGCTACGGTGGTCCCGGATCGGGTCCTGTTGCTCGACCTCCCGCCGGCCTGGCTGGCGCGACGGCTGGCGCGGCGCGGTGCCGCACGCGGGCCCCTCGAACGGCGCGTCGCGCTCGAGCGCGTCGCCCGCGCCTATCGGGCCTTGGCGCGGCGCGACGGCTGGGTCGTCCTGAACGCCCGCGCCTCCCGACCGGAGCTGCTCCGGGCCGCCCAGCGAGGCCTCGCGTCGCTGCGGATGGGCCGCGGCCCGTCGCCTCGGGGGAAGAGGCTAAGGCCGTCGCGCGGCCGGGGACGGGACCGATGAGCCCCGCCTCGAAGATCCTGCTCCGCGAGGAGACGCTGGAGCCGTCGTTCCTGCCGCCGAAACTGCCGCACCGGGAGACGGAGCTCGCGCTGCTCGGCCGACGGTACCGGGAGGCGCTGGCGAAGGGGCTGCCGTACCACCTGCTGCTCACCGGGGGGATCGGGAGCGGCAAGACCGCGCTCGCCCGGCGGATCGCCGCGGAGCTGGAGCGGGCCGGCCGCCTGGGCGACTGGCCGGTCCACGTCTCTTACGTCAACTGCTGGCGCCGTGCGAGCGACCGAACGGTGATGCTCGACCTCCTGCGGAGCGTCGGGGTCTCGCTGCCGGACCGCGGCTACAGCCTGTCGGAGATGCTGGACGTCTTCGAGCAGGGGCTGCGCCGGACCCCGGCGCACCACCTCGTGCTGCTGGACGAGGCGTCGGCGCTGGTGAAGCAGGGCACGAAGCTCGCCTACCTGCTCTCCCGGGGGCGCGAGGTCGGGCTCGGCTCGATCTCGCTCATGCTGATCGCGACGGAGGACCTGCTGCCGTTCCTGGACGCGGCGAGCCGCTCGAGCTTCGGCGTCACGCACCGGGTCGCCCTCGCGCCGTACGACCGGGCGGCGCTCAGCGACATCCTGGCCGCCCGGGCCGAGCTCGCGCTGCGGCCGGGCACCTACGACCGGGAGGTCCTCGAGCAGATCGCCCGGGTGGCGGCGCCGAACGGCGACGCCCGCTTCGCTCTCGAGCTGCTGACCAACGCCGCCCGGGCGGCGGAGGACGAGGGGGCGTCGGCGGTGAGCGCCGAGCAGGTCCGCCGGGCGAAGGGCTCGATTCTGCCGACCGTCGCCGAGTCGCAGCTCGAGGAGCTGTCGACCAACCAGCTGGGGGTCCTGCTCGCCCTCTCCCGGGCGCTCAAGAGCAAGGGCTCGAGCGTCCCGAGCCAGAAGCTCCGCAGCGGCCACGCGGCCCTGCTCGAGCAGCTGGGCGGCGCCCCGATGAGCCGGACGACGTTCTGGAGGACGCTGAAGGAGCTGGAGCGGGACGGGCTGGTGACGCTGGACGTCGGCAGCTCCGGCGAGTCCAGCCAGGTCGCGATGGACGAGCTGCCGGCGAGCCTGCTCGCGACGCTCCTCGAGGACCGGCTGGGGCGCCACGCCAAGGGGCAAACGTAAACCGAACCGTCCGGTCGGAGCGCCGATGGTTCTCAGCGGACCGGAGGGCGTGGCGCCCGCTCCCGGGCCCCGGCTGCCTTCTTGGATCCGCGTCCGGCCCCCCCGGGGCTCCGCCTACCCGGAGGTGCGGGGGCTCCTCGGCGAGTTGGGCCTCGGCACCGTCTGCCGGGAGGCCCGCTGCCCGAACCTTGCGGAGTGCTGGTCGGCCGGGACGGCGACCCTGATGCTCCTCGGCACCGAGTGCACCCGGCGCTGCGGCTTCTGCGCCGTGACGACCCACTGGCCCCGCGGCGCGGTCGACCGTACCGAGCCGGAGCGGGTCGCCGAGGCGGTCCGGCGCTGGGGCCTGCGGTACGTGGTCCTGACCCAGGTGTGCCGGGACGATCTGGAGGACGGGGGGGGCAGCGTGCTCGCCGACACGGTCCGGGCCCTGCGGCGCTCCAGTCCCGGCACCCTGGTCGAGCTGCTCGTCGGCGACCTGGGAGGGCAGGAAGCGGCGCTGCGCACGATCCTGGAGGCCGGGCCGGACGTCCTGGCGCATAACCTCGAGACGACGCGCGAGCTCTCTCCGTGCGTGCGGGACCGGCGGGCCGGCTACGAGCGCTCGCTGGAACTTCTGGCGCGGGCCCGACGGCTCGGCGGACCGGAGCTCGTCACTAAGAGCTCGATCATGCTGGGCCTGGGCGAACAGCGCGACGATCTGGAGCGGGCGTTCGGAGACCTGCGAAGCGCGCAGGTCGACCTGCTCACCCTCGGGCAGTACCTGCGACCGTCGGCCGAGCACCTCCCGGTGACCCGGTTCGTGCCCCCCGAGGAGTTCGAGTCCCTGGCCGCGCGGGCGCTTGAGCTCGGCTTCCGGGGGGTCGCCAGCGGCCCGCTGGTCCGCAGCTCGTACCGGGCGGAGGAGCTCTACCGCGCAGCCCGCGCCGGTCGGGGGGGCTGAGCGGTGGCGAAGAAGGTCCGCCGCAAGCCGGACGAAGAGGCGGAGGAGAAGGCGTTCGACTTCCCGGTGTTCGACGAGGTCGCCTTCGCGACCAAGGAGTTCCAGCTGACCGGGGGCGTCGCCATCGCCGGGGCGATCGCGGTGCTGCTCGGCGCCTTCGCCTGGCTCTGCACCAGCGCGACCCTGCCCTGGTACGTGCCGTTCCCGATCTGCTTCCTCGTCGCGATCCTGACCCCGTGGTTCCTCGGGCGGCTCGTCGCCGGGGCGAGCGCCTTCACGAAGGGGGACTGGGCCGGGATCGTCGCGCTCGAGTTCTTCGGGTTCCTCGCGGTCTGGTTCGTCCTGGTCGACCTGCACTAGGGCCGGGGCGGAGGCGCGGG
>JASHYB010000084.1 GCA_030043255.1 Thermoplasmata archaeon
TGGTACGCCCCGCCGCCGTTCGCGGCGCTGATGAACGAGCCGGAGCCGCGCACCAGCGTCTACGTCCGGCTCCAGGAGTCCCCCGAGGGGATCGACGTCACCCTCGAGCACGCCGGCTGGGGGAGCGGAGGGGCCTGGGAGGAGGCCCGCTCCTGGCACTTCCACTTCTGGGAGGAGCGGCTCCGCCGCCTCAAGGACTACCTGATCCACGAGGCGTACGGCTAGCGCTCCTCGGCCCGGGAGCCGGCCGGCGTGTACGCGCGGCAGTTCGCCTCCCCGCAGATCGCGCAGGGCCCGCTCGGCTCCAGGCGAAAGCCCGACGCGCCGGGGGCCGGCCGTACCAGCATGTGCGGGCTGGGGTAGTGGCCGCAACGACAGACCCCGCGGGGCGCCGTGACGGCCGGCCCGGAAGGATCGGCGGGCAACGGCCGCCGAACGCCCGGCGGGCGAGAAAAGGCTTGGCGCGCCGCGCGCGGCTATAGACCCGGCCCCGCTGCCGCGGCTCGTGGAGATCCTCGGCTGCCCGCTCCCGGAGGACCGCCTGTACGACGTCGAGGAGGGGGTCTGGTGGAAGGCGGACTCCGGCGACGGCACCGCCCGGCTCGGCGTGATGGCGAGCCGCGCCGCGTTCGCCGGGACGTTCCGGGAATTGACGTTCCGCTCCGTCGACGGCACGCTCGATCGCGGCCGCAGCGTCGCGACGGTCGAGAGCGCGCGCTACACCGGCGCGGTGCGCCTGCCGGTAGCGGCGGAGATCGTGGAGCGGAACGAGAGGCTCCGCCAGCGTCCCCGGCTGCTCAACGACCGCCCGTACGATGACGGCTGGGTCGTCCGCGTGCGGCCCGCGGACCCGGGCGCGCCGGCGCGGACCCTCGCGACCGCCGAGCAGGTGCGTGGCGCCGTCGAGGAGGAGATCCGCGTCCGCCGGATCCGCTGCTGGCCGCTCACCCCCGAGGCGGAGCTGATCGAGGTCGGCGTCGAGTGCTCGGCGGTCCTCGTCCGGCTGAACGAGGAACTGGCCCACCGCGCCCCGGGCGAGGCGCTGCTGCTGGTCACCGACGACCCGACGAGCCCGATCGAGATGGTCCGCTGGTCCGACCAGACGGGAGAGCGGCTGCTGGCCCACCGCCAGGAGGGGAACCTGCACCAGTTCCTGGTCGAGAAGCTCGAGCGCCCCGAACCCCGGGTCCGGGGTCCGACCGGCGCGCGCTAGCGCCGGCTCACTTCTCGATCGGCGTCCGGACCAGGTTCCCCCACTCGGTCCAGGAGCCGTCGTAGTTGCGGACGTCCGGGTAGCCGAGCAGGTAGCGCAGCACGAACCAGCTGTGGCTGGACCGCTCGCCGATGCGGCAGTAGGTGAACACCGGGGTGGACGGCTGGATCCCTTGGGCGTGGTAGATCGCCTCCAGCTCCTCGCGGGACTTGAACGTCCCGTCGTCGCGGACCGCTTGCGCCCACGGGATGTTCTTCGCGCCGGGGATGTGCCCGCCGCGCTGGGCGTGCTCGGTCGGGTACTCGGGCGGGGCGGTGATCTCCCCGCTGAACTCCTTCGGGCCCCGGACGTCGACCAGGCCCAGCTTGCCGGCCTTGACCTCGGGCAGCGACTTGCGGACGTCGTCCAGGAAGACCCGGAGCGCCGGGTCCCCCGGGCGCGCCTGGAAGGCGCCGGCCGAGTAGGTCGGGACCTCCTTGACGAGCGCCCGGTCCTCGGCGACCCACTTCTTGCGGCCGCCGTTCATCAGCTTCAGGTTCTTCGCACCGTAGTAGGTGAATGCCCAGAAGGCGAACGCCGCGAACCAGTTGTTGAAATCCCCGTAGAGGACGACGGTCGTCGCCTCGGAGATCCCCGCCCGGCGGAACAGCGCCGTGAGCGCCTCCGCGCTGAGGATGTCGCGGCGGGTCGGGTCGTTGATGTCCTTGCGCCAGTCGAACAGGACCGAGCCCGGCACGTGGCCGAGCTCGTAGTTCGCCGCGGGGTCGTAGTCGACCTCGGCGACCCGGACGTTCGGGTCCTTGAGGTGGGCGCTGACCCAGTCGGTCTCGACCAGGACTTCGGGGTGCGCGTAGGCGGCCATCGGGCCCCCCGAGGCTCGGAGGATTAAATCATCTTTGGGTGTGTAAACTCTTTAGTCCCGCCGGGCGCCGCGTCGGCGCCCTCATCCTCGGCGACCGCGCTTGGGCAACGCCGTGTCGGAGACCTCGACGGTCCCCGGGTCGAAGCCGAGGCGACCGAGCTCCTCGCGGATCCGGCCGCGGTGGTCCCCCTGCAGGTAGACCTCGCCGTTGACGACCGAGCCGCCCGTGGCGAGGCGGTTCTTCAGCGTCCGGGTCGTCTCCTCGAGGTCGACCCCGGGCGGGAAGCCGGAGATCACCGTCGCCGGCTTGTTGTAGCGGCGCGGCTCGGCGCGCACGCGGATGCGCGCGCTCTCTCGGTCCAGGGCGGACAGGATCTCGTCGAACTCTTCGTTGCCCATGGTCAGAACGGGCCCGCCCGGCCCGGGCGACCGGCGGTAGAACGACGCCCGCCCGGCTCCGGGCAGCGTCCGTCCTGACGAACCGTGCGGCGCGCGGGAGCCGTGGGCGAATGCACCGACGGACCGACGACGCGGCTCCGCATGAACGTTTCCGTCCCGCGTGACCGATGGTTACAGCTCGCCCCACCGGTAGAGCCGCAGCGTGAGGGCGAGGCCGACGACGGCGCAGGCGGCGAGCAGGCCGGCGTAGAGCGCCATCTGCTCGGGCGTGGCGGGGGTGATGCCCAGCGCCCCCTGCGCGAGCAGGGCGGCGTACGTCGCCGGGAGGAAGTGCGCGGCGTCCCGCCAGAGCGGCGGCAGGTAGCTGACCGGGTAGTACAGCGGCGAGAGCATCCCGAGGATGGTGAAGGTCAGGTTGCCGACCGGCCAGATCTCCCGCTGGGTCCGGACCCGGCTCGAGATCGTCATCCCGATCGAGCTGAACAGCACCCACATCACCGCGAGGCTCGCGAACAGCACCCCGCCGGCGTACCAGGTGAGGGGGTGGCCGTCGGTCCGCCCGAACCACCAGAGCAGCGTGGAGAGGACGGCGAGCGCCGGGAGCATCGCGATCAGGTTCGAGAAGGCGATCCCGAACAGGTAGCGGATGCGGCTGAGCGGGCTCGCGACGAACAGGTCCTGCAGCGAGCACTCGATGCGCCAGGTCGCGCTGTCGCCCAGCACCCAGGAGCCGATGTTCTGCATCGTGAACAGCATCGCCCCGACGATCTCGAGCGGGCGCAGGGACGGCGGCGAGATCAGCGACAGGAAGTACAGGAAGATGAACGGCAGCAGGATCGGGGTGATCGCCACCGCCGGGCTCCGGGAGATCCAGCGCCAGCCGACGAACAGGAACGCCGGCAGCGCCCGGCCCCGGGTCGGGTGGCCGGAGGTGACCGCGGGGAGCGTCGGGCTCGCCATCTACTGCTCCCGGGCGGTCCGTCGCGCCCAGAACACCGCGAAGCCGAACAGCGCGAGCGCCTCGGCCGCGAGGCCGATCGAGGCAAGCGCCAGCTCCCCGCCGCTGAGGTGCGCCGCGCCGATCGCGTTCTGCAGGATCGCCGCGGCCGCGCTGGGCGGCATCAGCAGCACGATCGGCCGCAGCCCGACCGGGAACAGCCCGAAAGGGTAGAAGACCGGCGGCAGCACCCCGAAGATGTTGAAGAACAGGCTGGAGTACGCCCAGATCGCCCGGTTGTCGCGGAAGGCGGTCGAGAAGACGTAGCCGATCGACGCC
>JASHYB010000085.1 GCA_030043255.1 Thermoplasmata archaeon
GCCTGTCGTGACTCCGACGAGCACAGCAGACCGAGCGTGTGCCCGAGCACCAGCCCGTTGCCGAGCCTCTCCGCCAGATCGCACGCCTGCCGCGCGTAGGCGGCGCACTTGGCCCACTCGCCGCGCTCGGTGGCCACGGCCGCGAGACCGCTCAGGGCGTAGGTCAGCTGGGTGAGGTAGCCCAGCGACTCCGCCTCGGACCGCGTCGCCTCGACCTCGGCCTCGGCGAGGTCCTGACGCCCCATGTCCGAGTACGCTCGGGCCCGGGCGAGGCGCAGGTTGAACACGAGATCCATGCGGCCCGACTGCCGGGCCCCCGGCAGCGCTTCGCGGACCAGTTCCAGGGCGACGTCCGGGCCGCTGGTCAGTTCGGCGAACTTCGACCACGAGGCGATGCTGTCCGAGGCCACGTCCTGGGCCCGCGCACGGCGCGCCAGCTCGAACGCCTCCTGGTACTGCTGCGCCGCGACCTTCACGTCCCCGCGGCCTTCGGCGAGCCGCGCCTGCGTGAGCATCCCGAGCGCCTCCAGCCGGCGGGAGGTGGATCGGATCCGACCCGCCTGGTCGAACTCCCGCACCGCCAGATCGGGCTGGCCCAGCTTCAGGTGCAGGTCCACGATCGCCAGCAGCGCCTCCCGGTGCGTTCTCCCATCGTCCTGGGCGTGGGTGATCGCCCGACGGTACGACAGGATCGCTTCGTTGTAATCGGCGTGCTGGCGGAGCATGGTCGCCTCCGTGAGGTAGGTCCGGACCTTGGACGGCCCGGCAGGAAGGGCCGTGACCAGGCTTCGCACGGCCGCCCGGAGCACGTCCGAATAGCCGAGCCGGAGCAGGTCCCGCTCGTGGGCCCCGAGCAGGTCGGCAGCGACCTTCCACTCCTCCCCGGCGACGAGGTGGAGCAGGCGCTCCCTCAGGGTCTCCGCGCGGTGGCTCCGCGAGTAGAACCGGGCGAGCCGGCGGTGGGCCTCCCGTTCGTCGCCGGGCTCGACCCTCGCTAGGACCGCCCCCCGGAGCGCTTGGAGGACCTCGACCCGCTCGTGCGAGCCCAGCTGCAGCACGCCGATGGTGGCGAGCTCCTTGATCCGGGCCGGGGTCAGCGCGCGGTCCTCCAGGAGGAAGGCGGCCGGAAGGGGTTCGTTGGAGACGGCGGCCGGCAGGATGGCACGCAGCTCCGGGGCCCGGAGCTGGCCCATGACCGCCGCCGGCAGGTCGAACGGTTCTCCCGTCGCGTCGGCGCGGGCCAGGGCGAGCTTGAGCAGCAGCGGCGAGCCCAGGGTGGACTGGAAGATCGACTCGAAGCGTTCGGCCAGCCCGCCCTCGCGGTTCGTCAGTTCGTAGGCCGCCGTCCGGTCCAGCCCACCTACCGTGAGCTGGTGGATCGGCACGTCCCCGAGGCTCATCTCGACCGGCGTCTGCGAGATCAGGAAGAACCGGTGCTCCCCCCGGGAGACCAGCGCCGCCACGAACTCCGCCAGGAACCCCCGGAGGTCCGCCCCCGCGAGGTGGACGTCGTCCACGACGGCCGCCAGCGCGCGACCCTGCAGGGCCCGGGCGGCCAGGTCCGCGCACTCTCTCGGGAGCGGAGCCCGGGGCAGCTGCGCGTAGTATGCCAGCTGCGGCTTGCCCAGGAAGGAGAGCGAGTGCGCCAGGGAGCTCACGAACTGCCGGGGGGAGTTCGCGGCTCGCGTGCCATACCAGAACGGTACGCGCCCCTCCCTCGACCTGCGGAGATACCGGCTTAGCAGGGCCGTCTTGCCCATACCGGCGGGGCCGGTCACCATCGTCACCGATCCCCCCTCTCCCCAGAACCCGGCCAGCTGCTCCAACTCGTCCTTGCGCCCGAGGAAGGGGTTGGGGGGTGGGGGAGTGTCGCCGGACAGGAGCGGGACGTCGCTGGTCTCCTGCCGGAGATGGTGGCGGCCCGCCGGGGTGAGGCGGTAGGTCAGCTGCTTGCGCTGCCCGTCCCGGACCAGGCCCCGACCAGTGGCCAGCAGTCCGGAGGCCACCAGCTGCCCCAGCGGGCGGGACATCGAGCAGGGGTGGTAGCCGAGGGCTTTGGCGAGCTCCCGCTGGCTGATCCCGTAGACCTCCTCGTTCGGTCCGTGGGTCTGGATGTAGTCGAGGATTTCGATGGGGAGGTGCGTCTGGAGACCCACGTCAGGCGCAAGGTCGACCCGGGTACTTAGAACTATTTTGTACAAAGTATCTGAGACGATTTAAGTAGGTATTTTGGACAACTGACTCCCGATGAGCCGTGCCGCGCCCGAACCGAACTACCTCGGAGGCATCGGACTGATGCTCGAGGTCGCTCACGTCTGCCCGCGGTGCGGTCGCCGTCTTTCCGACAACCCGGCCGCCTCCAACTACCACCTGTCCGGCCGTGGGTGCCGCCCGGCGGTCTTCGCCGCGCTGCCCGAGCCGGAGCTGGTCCCGACGGTCGAGGACGAGGTCCCCCCGGTTCCCGCCGGTCGGCGGATCCGCGACTTCGAGGCCCCGGACCCGCACCCCCGACGCGCCAGCGCGGGCGAGCCCCCGGTCGCGAGCCCGGCGCCGAGCCCGGCCGTCCGCTCCCTCTCGATCCCATGGCTCCGCCCCCCCGACCTCGGAGAGGTGCTCTGATGCTGCAGCGCGGCGCCGCCCACACCGTGGCCTCCCACCGCCACGTGCCGGCGATCGCGTCCGGCCCCGCGGCCCGGGTGGTCCTTGCGGTGGCCAGCAACCCTCGCCTCGGCACCCCCACCCGCTGGGGCTGGCCGCACTGGCTGGCCCCGGCGTACCAGGCCAGTGGCTCCCATCGCGCTCAGCGACCGTTGGAGGATTACCTGTGATGACGGACACCACGCTCTGAGATCACGATGCCTTGGGCTCCCGCGGAGTTCCCGGCTCCGCGGGGGCCGTTATTTTTTCGGGAGGATCAAGCTCTGGGTGGGGGTGCTCCCCCGCGGCTCGCGGTCCCATCGCCGCGGTCCATGAGGCCCGCCCTTGGTGACCCAACCTCGACCCCGGTGATCTAGCCTTACCGTCGTAGGCCTCCGGGCCCTCCGCCGGGCTGCCGACGCTCAGAGGCCGGCGAGCGGGGCGGGAACCAGGGCGAACAGGATCGTCAGCGCCCCCACGGCCAGCAGCACCCCAGCGAGCAGGGCACGCAGGCGCTCCTCCGGGATGCGCCGACGCAGCTGGTCCGCCGCCTGACAGCTCACGGCCGTCACCGCGACCAGGCCCAAAGTGGCGGCGACGTAGACCAGCAGGGGGGCATGCGTGGACGCTACGAACAGGATGGCGAGCACCTGCGTGTTGTCTCCCATCTCGAGCGCAAACGGCAGCGCGAAGGCCAGCAGGAGGGTCCGGACCGACCGACCCCCCGGAGAGAGCGTCCCGGTGCCAGGCTCGTCCGGTGCGGACGGGGCGCGCCAGAGCTCCAGCAACCCGAACGCGATCAGGGCGCTGCCGCCCACGATGAGGATCTCGCGGGTGTAGGCTGACAGGAAGGTCGCCGCCGCGAGGCCGATCGCGACCGAGACGCCGGTGGCGGCGGCGAGCCCGAGGGAGGCCCCGACGAAGACCGTCCGGCGGGGGTGCCGAGTGGCCAGGGTGATCACGCCGAAGTTCGACTTCCCGGGCAGCTGCAGCACGACGACGGCGGCGAAGATCTCCGCCGCCTCCAGCGCGAGTGCCGGGCTCAACGTGCCTCCCGGCCCCGCTACACGGCTGGGCTCTTGAGCTTCGAACCTGGCGGGAGCGCCCCGGTGCGCCCCGCGGGGGCGATACGTCGGTCGGAAGGCTTGCCCGGCGAAGCGGCCGGCGCCGACGGCCAGAGGAGGCCCCCATCGGCGCCGGTGGGTCGACGGAGGTTCCTTCCCGCAGCAAAGGAAAGATACCCGATCCCGCTCCCGCACCGAACAAGCATGGCGGCGGGAAAGTGTGCTACCTGCGGTGGGCCGTTGGACGCCGGCTACCTGACGACCTCGAACGGCTCCGGGATCTTCTGGGCCCACGACGCCCCGGAGGCGCGCCTGCGGCCGAAGGGGCTCGAGGTCCTGGTCGGGACCAGGTTCGGGGGTACCTTCTCGGCGAACCTGCCGGGGCTGCGCTGCGGGGCCTGCGGCACGATCCTGCTGAAGCTGCCGAAGTCGAAGTAGCGAGCGGCGCCGTCGACCTCGCCTAGGCCCCTGCGACGCTCAACGGACGCACAACGACCATGGGGGTGGCCACGTGGCCGCTCAGTGTGGCGGTCGAACCGACCGCCTCCAGGTTCGCGAGCAGCGAGGGGGCACCCTTGGGGGCCAGCACGGTGCCCCCGACCGTCCCACCCCGAACCGGCTCGGCCACCTTCCCGCCCCGGATGCGGTAGCCGATGCGGATCTCCCCGCCGAAGGTGCCGCTGATCGGGTCCGGGTAGGCCCAACCGAGCTGCGTGACGAGGATGCCGTCCCCGGCGGTCTCGTAGAGCTCCTGGTCGGAACCCCCGTTGCTCGGCGCGACGACCAGGGTCGTGACCCCCGGGCCGGGAGGGTGCGCGAACCGAAACTCCCCGCTGGGTCCGGCGGCGGAACGAACCGCGCTCGCCGTCGACCGCTCGGAGAGCGCGGAGGCGTACAGGCTGTCGTAGAGCAGGCCGGCGACGGTGCCCTTCTCGATCAGCGGGTGACGTCCTCGGGGGGCCCCCTCGTCGTCGAAGGGCGCGGAACCGGAGCCCCAGGCGTAGTCCCCCTCGTCGCGGACGGTCGCCAGTTCCCCGCCGACGACGCTGCCGACCTCCGGGGCGATGTGGCGCAGGCGTGCCGCGCCGGTGAAGCGGCCTCCGAGCACCGACGGAAGGATGCCGGCGAGCACCTCCGACGGGAGGACGACCGCCTGCTCGCCGGTCGGCGGCGCGACCGCCCGTCGCACGTCCGCGGCGTAGCGGCACCAGGCCTCCACGTCGCCGGGCAGCTTCTTCGGCTCCAGGCGGCGCGAACCTTCCGTCACCCAGTACTCCCCGGGCGGCGCCCCCTCGGGACCGCCGAACGCCTTGACCGCGACCTCGAGCTCGACGTGCGTCGACGGGAACTGGACCTTCAGCCCGGAGGAGTTCGCGAGGGAGTACTCGCTCAGCGTCGCCTTGACCGAGCCGAAGCTCGGGACGGCGTTCGAACGGCCGTGGAACGCGGCCAGGAGCGCGTCGACGTACTCGCGCACCACGCGGGTCGGGTCGGCCCACAGGCTCCGGTCGACGATCGCCACGTCGGACGGGCGGGCCTGCCCGCCCGGGAGGTCAACGGACTTCGCCGGGAACTCGGCGTGGCGGGCGATCGTCTCCGCGACGGAGGTGGCGGTCGAGATCCCCTCGGCGGAGAGGTCCGAGGAGGCTTGGAAGCCGGTGCCGAGGACGTTGCCGCGCGGACGGAACAGCCGGATCCCGTAGCCTTCGATGGCGATCGGGCCGCGCTCCAGCTCGATCTCGGTGCCCTGCAGGTGGAGCTCGAACTTGCGGGTCCGCTCGCCGATGACCTCCCACGGTGCCGGGGCCCGGAGCTGCTCCGCCACCCGGAAGGCGACGTCGGAGCCCGTCGCGCCGCTCATGCGAGCCCCACGATCGCGCGCGAGAGCAGGTGCACCCCGCCGGTCCCGACGTGCAGGTAGTCCCCGTGCCCCTTGCCGCAGAAGCCGGGGTCGATCGCGCCGACCTTCCCCTTCGCGACGCCCCGGGTCGACCGGAGGAAGTCGAGCACCTTTCCGGAGAGCGCCATGCCGCCGACCAGGTCGGTGAGGCGCCCGTGCTCGATACGGTGGCCCTTGCGGACCTTGAGCTGCATCTGGCCCCCCAGCGGGTCCTCGATGCCGCTGGTGCCGTGCTCGAGCAGGACCCCGTCCTGCACGTCGGCGATCAGCTCCTCGACGCTCCGGTCCCCCGGTTCGACGTAGGTGTTGGTCATCCGCACGAAGGCGCGGCTGAGGAAGTCGGAGCGGCGGGTGCTGCCGGTCGCCTTCGCTCCGAGCAGCGAAGCGGTCTCGCGGTCGTGCAAGGCCCCGACGAACCGGCCGTGGTCGACGAGCATCGTCTTTTGCCCGGGATGGCCCTCGTCGTCGCAGTAGATCGACCCCCAACCGCCGGGGACCGTCCCGTCGTCGGCGATCGACAGGAACTCGGGACCGACCGTCGAGCCGAGCAGCGGCTTGAGGTAGGAGCGGTCGCGGACGAACTGGTCGGCCTCGGTCCCGTGGCCGAACGACTCGTGCGCGAACAGGCCCGCGACGGTGTCGTCCAGGAGCACCTCCATCTCACCGGACGGGGGCGCCTTGGCGTGCAGCAGCGCGCGGGAGTTCTCCGCCGCCTGGCGCATCGCCGGCTCGTCGAGCGGCGGGACCGTCTCCAGGCCCCCGACGCCGCCGTGGCTCCAGTAGTCGAACGCCGGGTTGCCGTTCTCCATCGCGATCGGCACGACGGCCGCGTGGGTGCGCAGCGTGCGCTCGTGGCACCGCGCCCCGGCCGAGTTGAGGTAGAGCCGCTCCTCCTCCTCCCAGGAGAGCCGCACCTGGACCTCCACGATGTCCGGGACCGCCTTGGCCCAGTCCCGGGCCTCCTTCGCCAGCGCGATCGTCCCATCGCTCCCGAGGTCGTGCAGGGGCCGCTTCGGATGGGTCGCCCAGCTGCCCTTCGTGGTGGTCGAGAGCCCCGGGGGCGGCGCCGTGCCGCCTCCGTGGGCGACCTCGCCCTCGAGATGTTCTACGGCTGCGGAGAGCTCCGGTCCGGCGAGGTGCGAGGTCGAGGCCTCCGCCCAGCGCTTGCCGGTCCAGACCCGGAAGACGACCCCCTGCAGCCGCGGACGGGCCGACAGCGACGTCGACTTGGTGTCCAGCCGTACCGTCTCGCCGCTGCCGGCCTCGGCCATCGCCTCGGCGAAAGCCGCCGTGCGCGCGAGGCGCCGCACCGCCCCGGCGACGTCCCCCTCACGCTCCTCAAGGCTGGCCACGATCGTCCGAAGGCCGCGGGCAAATAACCCCGACGGCGGAGCCGGGAGACGGACGCCTTCGCGTCCGCCGTGTCCGAGGCGCTATACCAAGCGACGGTACTCCCTCGCCGTGCCAGCCAAGCCTGCGACGCGGGACTTCGGTCTGCTGGGCTTCGACCACGTCGATCTCAAGGTCAAGGACCGGGAGCGCGCGCGCCGGTTCTTCGTCGAGCAGCTGGGGCTCGACGTGATCGGGGAAGGTCCGGATCACACCTACCTGCTGCTGGGGGACCAGGTGCTCGGACTCCACGACGCCAAGGACGGGCCGGGACCGAACGGGATCGACCACCTGGCGCTCCGCGTCAGCGAGTGGACCGGTCTGCGGAGCCGCGTCGGGCGAGCGCGCGTCACGATCACCGGCGAGAAGGAACGCCGGGACTCCCGCTCGCTGTACCTCCGCGGGCCCGAGGGGCTCTCGATCGAGCTGGTCTACCGACCGGACCCGAACTCGCACGTCTGCGCCCATCCGGCCCCCCCGCCGATGCCCGCGGAGCCGGAGGACGACGACGCGTAGCGGAGCCTAGCGCCGCGCCGCCCGGGGCGGCGCCGCGGCGACCGGGCGCATCCCCGGCACCGGGGTCAGCCAGCCGGCGTAGCGCGGGTCGGCGCCGACGGTCGCCTTGGCGAAGACCGCCATGATCGCCCGCGTGATCGGACCCGGCGTCTCGCCGCCGATCTTGTGCTGACCGACCTCGCGGAGCGGGGCGAGCTCGGCGTACGTGCCGCTGAAGAACGCCTCGTCCGCCGTGAGCAGCTCGTTCACCGAGACCAGCTTCGGCACCACCGAGAAGCCGAGGTCCGTGGCGATGCGCATCACCGAGTCGCGCGTGATCCCGAGCAGGATGTCGGACTCCAGCCCCGGCGTGTACACTGTCCCGCCCCGGACGACGAACAGGTTCTCGCCGGTGCCCTCGGCGAGGTAGCCGTTGGCGTCCAGCAGGATCCCCTCGTCGTAGCCGTCGTGCTGCGCGTCCAAGCCGGCGAGGTAGCTGGCGAGGTAGTTCCCGCAGGCCTTCGCGTAGGACGGCATCGCGTCCGAGCGGGGCTTGCGGAACGGGGAGATCTTCGCGCGGACCCCCTTGTCCGAACCCTCCCCGAGGTACTTCCTCGCGGGGATCGAGGCGATCGCGAGGGAGACCTTGCCCTGGGAGTTCTTCACCCCGAGCGCCGGCTCGCCCCGGTAGACGAGCGGCCGCACGTACGCGGGCACGATCCCGTTCGCGGCCACCGTCTCGACGATCGCCTTGGAGATCGCCGCCTCGTCCCAGGCGAGGGGCATGTGGTACAGGTGGGCCGAGGTGACCAGGCGCCGGACATGATCCGGGAGGCGGAAGACCGCCGTCCCGTCCTCGGTCGGATAGGCCCGGATCCCCTCGAAGACGCCGACCCCGTAGTGCAGCGTGTGGGCCAGCACGTGGACCTTCGCGTCCGCGAAGTCGACCAGGCGCCCGTCCATCCAGACCTTGCGTCCCTCCGCTGCCATCATCTTCCTGCGGCCGGCCGACACCCCTTCGCAACGACCATGGAGGCCGCGCTCAAAGCGGTATCCGGCGGGGCAACGGACGTACGCCTGCTCTCGAGCGCCGGGGCTGGACGATGCGTCTTCCGGAACGTGGTTTCGCTCGCCAGACGTCCACCTTGCTCCCGAGAGGGGGGTCGCCGGGTCAGCCGGGAGGCGCCTCCCCGCCGGGCGGCGGGGGCACGTCGGACGGGCTCCCACCTTCCGGCGGGGGAGGCGGCGCCGCCGATCGACGGCGGCCCGACCGCGCCACGACGAGGTACGCCGCCAGCCCCGCCACGACCGCCGACCCGCCAACGACCAGGTACAGGCCGGTCCCCTCGGTCAGCGTCCCGAGGAGGCTCTCCTTGCGCTTCTCCACCGTCACCGTGAGCTTCTTGGTCACGGTGGCCCCGGCCTCGTCCGAGACGGTCACCGAGACGGTGAACGTGCCAATCGCGCTGTAGGTGTGGCTGGGCGCGGCGTCCGAGGACTGACCCCCGTCGCCGAAGCTCCAGACGTAAGCGTAGTTGGGGGTCCCGTTGCGGACCGTGAGATTGAACGCGACCGCGCTGTCGACGGTCGGGGTCGTCGAGCTGGCGTGGATCGCGGAGGTGGCGAGCTGCGGGCGGATCACGACCTTGACCGAACCGGAGGCCTGGAAGCCGGCCGAGTCGGCGACCGTCAGGGTCACGGGGTAGGTTCCGGCCAGCGCGAAGGTGTGGTCGGCGTCCGCGGTGGCGGCCGTGCCACCGTCCCCGAACGTCCACAGATAGGCCGTGTAGACCCCCGAGCCGCCCCGGACGTCGCCGAGGAAGGCCACCGGCACGCCGGCGTCGGCCGGACCTCCCGTCGTCAGTACGCTCACGCCGAGCGACGGGTCGACGGTCACCGGGAGCGAGGCGTTGACGACCGCTCCGAGACGGTCGGTCACGACCACCCAGGCGTCGAAGGTGCCCGTCGCGGCGTACGTGTGCGTGGGCGAGGCTTCGCTCGAGCCGCCCGAGCCGTCGCCGAAACCCCAGAGGTACGTGTACGGTGGGACCCCGTCCGCGGCGTTCGCCGTGAACGTCGAAGCGGTTCCGAGCTCGGTCGGGTTCCGGTCGGCCACGGGGACGGCGGTCAGCGTCGCGTTGACCGGTAGCGAGAACTTGGCGCTGGTCGTGGCCACGCCAAAGAAGTCCTTCAGCGAGGCGGTCACCCCGTACGTGCCGGCCGCCGAATAGTGCGCCGTGAGCGTGAAGCGGATCGTGCTGGAGAAGTTGACCCCCGTCAAGTTCGTGACGTTGGAGTGGTCTCCGGTGTCCTGGAGAGTGGCGGTCATCGTGGGTCCGGAGCCGTTGCCCACGGTCCCGGTGGCCGTCAGGGTCACCGAGACCCCGACCTCCGCGGGGTCGGGGTTCGCCGAGAGGACGACGGGGGCGGGCGGGATCTCCAGGACCCAGGCATCGCCGCGGCAGTGAACACCCCCGACGCAATCCCCTTCGACCAGGAGCGGGGCGACGTCGCTGCTGTTGGAGGAGAGGGCCGAGCCGAAGCCGGCCCCCGGGAGCCGGTCGGAGGTCGTCTTCGCGGACAGCGGGAACCACTGCCCCGACGGGAGCAGCAGCGACGTGGCGTTCGAGCTTCCTCCGCCCGACAGGATCCCCCCTTCGAGGACGAGGTCGTGCAGCTGTCCGTCCCAGGTGGCGCCCCCCAGCGCCGCGCCCGGCGGATAGTAGGGCGTCGAGCAGGGGGTGGCGAACGTCGTGCAGCCGGCGGTCACCGAGCTGACGTTGGTCCAGGACCCGGTTCCGAGGCTCCAGGTCGCGTTCAGGATGGCTCCCGCCGAATCCTCTCCACCGAAGTAGACGAGCTCGGCTAGCGACGCGTCGAACGCCAGCGCGCCGCCGAAGCTGGGCGCCGGTGCTCCGGCGTACGACAGGCTGGAGGCGGCCGAGGTCCAGGTCGAGCCGGGCCCTGCCAGGAGGTAGGTCTGACCGACCAGCGCGCTGCGGCAGCTGACAACCGCCGACGAGCAGCCGTCGGTCTCCACCATCTCGTGCGTAGTTCCGTCGTAGGCCATCGAACCGAACGCGACGTCCGGCGAGCCCCCCACGCTCGCTGTGAGGTTGTGCCAACCGGTGCTGTTGAACAGCCAGGTGGAGTTGGTGACGGTCCCGCCCGACAGCTCACCGCCGGTGAGCAGGACGCCGGCCCAAAGTGGGTCCCAGGCCATCGAGGCTCCCTGTACCGAGGGCGGCAGCAGGCTGTCGCCCGGGAGCTCGCTCCAGGTTCCGGCGTCGTAGGTCCAGGTGCTGTTGGTCGGGCAGCTCGTGCCGCAGCCGCCGAACAAGAGCATCTCGCCCAGCAACGGGTCGAAGGCCAGGCTGGCGTTGGAGACGGCGGGGGCTCCTTCGGCGTTGATCGCCGCCGTCTGGTTCATCCAGGCCACGTTGACCGTCGCCGCGGACCCGGCCACCCCCGAGGCGGGGGCCGAACGGCCTGGCGAGAGGGCCGGCGCGGAGACCGCAGCCATGCTGGGAGAGCTTCTGATCGCCGCGACGTACAGTGGGCCGCCGGGGCCTGGGGCCCGCGGAGGTTCCGTCACCAACCCGAGCGCCGAGAGCGTGAGCAGCACCGCCGCGGCCACGCAGAGGGCCTCCTGTGCGCCGGTTTGCCTGCCTCGCATCCCCCGGCCCTTGTGGAGCCGATGTGCGGTGATAACGTCCGTCCCGTTTTGGGCCTCGGGACCGTGACGGACGACAGGCCCGAAGCTGCGGACGCCGGCGACACCCCCGAGGGCCCCCGGTTCCGATCTGCCCCGCGTACCGGGATACCCCATGTTCGAGTTCCTCGGGTCCGCCGCCCTGGCAGAGAAGCACCCGTACCGCCCGCGCGGAGGGAACCGGATCCCGGGGCCCCGCAGTCCGGGGCGGGACGCCGGCCGACCCCGTTGGAAATGTTATGCGAAGTTGAGCGCTCCCGCGGCCGGTGACGAGCGGCTCGGTTCTGCGCGTTGCACTGCTGGTGGTGCCGGTCGTCCTGCTGGTTTCGGTTCCGAGTGCCGTGGTCACGTGGATTGGGCCACAGTCCACCGCGGAGCTTCAAACCGGGACGACGGCAGCGCCCGGAACGCCTCAGGCCCCTGAGCCGCCGGCCGCCGTGGCTGCCCCGATGCCTCCCCCCGACTCGTTGATCCACGCCCTCGCGAACGGCACCGATGCCGGCCAGAACGTGACCACCCTCTCCTTCCTCAACGACTCGGTCCAACCCGGTCCGTTCGCCCCGAGTCAGCAGATCAGCGTGAGCGCGGTGGCCTTCGACCCGACGCTCGACCAGATCTACGTCGCGGGCGGGGCGCCGCAGTCCGTCAACGACTCGGCTCTGCCGCCTTTCCTGTCGGTCGTCGATCCTACCACCGACGAGGTCGTGGGGTCGATCGACGTCCCCGGCTGCCCGAGCCTATCGCACACCGGGCTGGTCTTCGACGCGGTAACCGGAGCGCTCGTCGACCTCTGCGGGTCCGGCGCCGCCATCGTCGTCGACCCGAGCACCGGCACCGTGCTGGGAAACCTCGCGTACGGAGGCTACTCCGTCGGACCGAACTGCGCGGGACTCTCCCCGTCCGCGCTGTCCTTGGCGGCAGCTCCTAACTTGGGCGAGCTGCTGGTGCTGGTCGACGATTGTTTCAGCCCGGCGAACGCCTCGCAGCCGGCCGAGGTCGACCTTTCGTTGACGGTCCTGAGCGAGCAGAACTACTCGGTCCTCCAGAACGTCTCGTTGGGCCCGACCGAGGAATCCCCGATCGAGCAGTTCGAGGGGACCGAACCGATGGCGTACGACCCCGCGTCGAGCCAGCTCTACGTCGACTGGAACCTCTCGGCGAACGGCACCCAGGCGGTCCGGGACGTCAACGTGAGCACCGGCACCGTGGTTCGCACCCTGTATCTGCCGTTGCTGGCGCCGGCCCTCCCGATGCTCCCCCTCACCTTCCTGCCCACCCCGGGCCTTCTTGTTACCGAAGGTCTCGTCACCGTAGGTTCCGGCTTCGCGAGCGCCATCTACACGATCAACCCGACGAGTGGCCGCCTGGCTCCGGCGATCTACCTGGGGGGCTACACGAGCTGCACCCCGGGGCTTTCGCTAGAGGACTGCGGCTACGACGTCATCCCTTCCTGGCTCACCCCGGACGGAGGCGCTGACCTCGCGATCGCGGCGACCGACATCGGCGACCATGCCTTCACCTTGGTTTACAACCTGAGCGACGACGCTCGCGTCGCGAACGTCAGCACCGGTCCCGCGGGCCTGGGGGTCTACGACCCGCTGGCCCGCGTCTTCTTCCTCCCCGACCCGAACGACGATCGCTTGGTCGAGTTCGGGGATCCGACCGGTGAGGCCGTAGCCTCTGTCCCGCTGGGGATGATCGCTCTCGCCGAGGTCACCGACCCGTTCTCCGGCGCGACCTACGTCGCGGCGGGGAGCGAGTGCGGATTCGACTTTCTTCCCGGCCCCTGCCAGAACGAGTCGATCTACGTGATCCCCCCGGGGGGAACGGCTGCCACTTTCAGTTGGCCCGTCACCGCCGGTCTGGTCGGCGCGATGACCTTTGACGCGGCCGACCAGCGCTTGTTCGTGCTCACCGAGTGTGTCGCGACCGTTCCGGGAGGGACCCTGCCGTGCCTCGGCGCTACCGGAGAGTCGGCCCTGACGGCCTATTCGCCGAGCGGCCAGTGGCTTGACGAGACCCTGCTGACCGACCAGTTTCAGATCTGGGTCCACGAGCCGATGATCGTCGATCCCGTCTCCGGCGGCCTGCTCGCCCTCACCCCGGCGGGAAGCTCGGGCGATGCGCTGACGGTCTTCGACCCGAACACGACCGCCGTCGAAGGAACGGTCACCCTGCCTCACGATTCATCAAACGGCGCGCTGGCGGCCGACGTCCACGACGGACTCGTGCTGGGCTCGACGCTCTGCCTGCTCACCGGGAAACCCACCGAATTCGCCGATTGCCTCTGGGCGCTGAACGCCTCCAGCTTTGATGTGGAGTGGAACCTGACCTTGCCGGTCACCGGGTCGACCAGCGATCCGGCCCTGGCGTACGACGCCTCGAACGACACGCTCCTGCTCGGGAACTCGACCGGCGTCGTGAGTATCGATCCCGCGACCGGAGCCGTCGTCGGGCAGCACCCGTTCGCGGCGGGGGCCTCGGACCTGGCGCTGGACGGGTCCGACGGCGTTCTCTACGTGGTCAACGGGTACAACCTTACCGAGCTCAACGCTTCCACGGGTGAGCCGTTGCTGCGGACCTCGCTGGCCTCCGAGGCGGATTCGCAGCTGGCGGTCGATCCCATCAACGGAGCGGTCGTCGTGCTCGAGCCCTTCGCGGGAAGTGTCCTGTTGGTGAAGGGCACGGGGGCGGCGGCGTATCCCGTGCAGTTCCCCGAGACCGGCGTGCCGGCCGGCGCCTCTTGGACGGTGACGCTCGGCGCCGTCTCGCAGACCTCGACCGGTCCCGTGGGGTTCTTCGTCCCCAACGGGACGTACAGCTACGCGATCACGGCTCCCGCCGGCTACACGCAAACCTCGTTGCCACCGCAGGGGAACCTGACGGTGGCCGGCGCGGGACAGAGCGAGCCCACCGCGGCGTTCCAGCCCCCGACGTACGCCATTGCGTTCACCGTCATCGGGCAGCCTGCCGGCGCCGAGTTCAACGTCACGCTCGAGCAGACCGGCGGGATCCCCTTCGCCCTGACCTGCACACCCTGCAACCCCGGGAGCCTCTACGGTGGCGGCGTCACGTTCGAGGGACCGAACGGCACGTATCGGTACTTCCTGAGCGGCCAGCCGGCCGGCTGGCAGTTCGACGTCCTCAGCCCCTCCGGCCAGTCCCAGGCTGGGACGTTCACGGTGAGCGGCGGGGCCCCCTACGGGGCACTCGTCGAGTTCCGGATGGTGCCGGGCCGAACGCCGGGGCTCACCCTGCACGCGCGCGGGTTGCCGTCCGGAGTTCGCTGGTGCGCTGCCCTTGCCGCCGTGCTGACCGCCTGCTCCACGTCGGCCTCCCTGCGCTTCGGGGACCTCACCCCGGGAGACTACACCTACTCGCTCTCGGCCCCGGCGGGCTACTCGATCGCGAAGGGCGCCGCCGGGACCGTCAACCTCTCCTCCCGCAACCTGAGCCTGACCGGCACCTTCCGTCCGGTCCTGTACCCGGTCTCGCTGTCCGAGATCGGCCTGCTGCCGAAGACCTCGTGGAAGGTCGTGGTGGACGGCAAAGTGCTGTCCGGCCGCCGCACGACCTTCACCCTCGAGCTGCCCAACGGGAGCTATGCCTACGCTTCCTCCCCGCCTCGAACCTACTCCGGCGGCGCGGTCGGGGAGCTGGTGGTGAACGGCTCGGCGGTCGTCCAGTTGGTGGGCTTCGCTCGTGTCACCTACAACGTGACGCTCGACGAGTCGGGCCTCCCGGCGTACACCACTTGGACCGTCACCGTCGCCGGCACGTCGTACTCCTCGTATTCCTCGGCGCTGTCGCTCAACCTCACGAACGGCACTTTCCGTGTCCGAGTCGAGCGCGTTGCCGGCTACGTAGCCGAGGTCCTGCCGAATCCGTTCACGGTGAACGGTGCGGCTACATCGCTCACCATCGAGTTCCGCCCCAAAGGCTGACCGATCCGCGGGGTGGACCGACCCTCTCAGCGCATGCCCTGCGCTGGACCGCTCAGGAGAACCGCGGTGGCCGATCCGGTTTTCTGCCGACGGTTCGACCGGTCCGGGTGCGGCATGCGAGCCGGGTTCAGGGCCTTTGCGCATATGCATATGCATCTGTACACCGGCCGAACGTCCGGCCCTTCCGGAGGGCCTGTCCCACGACGGACACCACCGATCGAATCGCCCGCCGTCCGCAGTTTGTCGGGTGGTCCGGTCGTCGGGAAGTTCTACCCGCATCCGTTCTACGGTGCGGTGCCTCGGGAACGACCCTTCCGTAGCCACGATTCGGCCCGGCTGCAGCCGAGCGGTCGGGGTGACAGACCCAAAGCCCGGGCCGAAGCGGCTCTGTGAGGGCCCCGACCAGGACCTGATCGGCTCAGCGAAGTGCTGACCGTCCGAGACGGCGGAGCGACTCGATGTTCCTCCGCGGGCCGGTGAACCGGTCGGAGGGACTGGTGGGCGCTCGGGCAGGGATCGCCTGAAGCAGGCGGCAGTCATCCCGGCCTTCAAAAGTGGTCAGGGTGCTAGGGAAGGAAGACACAATCACCTATGACACGCTATTGGCATGTCTACGCCACGAAGGTTGTACAACTTCCCCCGCGGTGCGCCCGACTCGTAACGTGGCGGCAGTGGCCGATCGCAGTCCGATGTCGACGAGGGTGCCGACTTAGGGGGGAAGATCCACGGGCCAGGATGCGTGGTATAACTCCAGTTATACTGCTTCTCGAGAGAGAGTTCGAGCCCGCGAACCCCCCCTGGAAGGGCAGTGGAGCCCGAGAGCGGGCCGTCCAACCTTCCGTAGACGATTCTGAGGACCGTATGTTGCGTATGAAGCGTGTCGTAAGTACCGGAAACCAGACAATCCCGTCACGTTCGCAAGAAAGGGGTTGGGTCCGGGGATCGAGATTGCCCCAGCCGCCTCCGGGGCCGCTGAACGCTCAAGTCTCTGCGGAGGACTCTCGGAGGCTGGTGCGCACCGTGGGCGCAACACCCGGCGAGGAGCTCACCAGCTACCTTGACGAGACGGATCGAGAGTGGTGGGCGGAGGAGGAGGATCCCCAACGACGTCGGGTGGGGCTCGCTCTTGAAGCCCTGGCCTCGCAGCTGCGGCGTCTCGAGATGCTCGTCGTGGCCTACGGCGCAACGGACCTGGTCCTCCTGCTCAGCCCCTGGCACAGGCTAGGACCGGCGGTGGCGGCGGGAGTTCGCGCCGGGTCCCTCTACGGGATCGCCGCCTTCAGCCTCGTCGTGGCGGTCCAGGGCGGCCTGGTCGTCCGTGACTATCGCCGGTCCCGCCGAGAACGCAGGCTCTGGGAGTCGGAACACCCCGGAAGCCGACTCTAGCCGGTTGGCGCGAGCGGGGGCCGCCCGCGCATCGATGTCATGGATGTCTGTAACATCGTAGAAGCGTAACTAGCACGATTTAGTATCCTATAGGTTCACCCTTCTAACCTTGAAGCGCCAGTCTCCAGCAAGCGGACGTGGATCATCCGTCAGCAGTTCCTCGCAGCCGGCGGCCTCCAGCGTCCCGAGCATGGCGGCGACGGTCGGCGCCAGTCGGCTCCCGTCGCGGACCAGTCTCAAGGTCGCTTCGTGGACAGCGTGCTCCTCGAGGGGAAGTACCGTCAGACGCTGACGGAGCCGCTCCAGGGCGGCCAGGCGCGAGGCGGTGTCGCGTCGGGCGGGTCGGCCGGCGAGATAGCCCAGCTCGAGAAGATTCGCCTCTGTCGTGGCGATCTCCGCCCCCCGTAGCTTGCGGGTCAACTCCCGAGCGCGCGGCGAGCCTTCGAGGAGCGCGAGCAGCACCCCCGTGTCGAGGGCCTTCACCGTCGGCCTCCGTTGCGGAGCTGTCGGAGCCGCTCCCGGTCCCCTCGGCTGGCCCGGGCCCCCCAGGCTCCGGCGAGGTCGTCCAAGCCCCGTCGCTGGGCCATCAACCTGCGCACGACGGACGTGAAGCTCTCGCCCGAGCGTTTCTCGCGTTCGAGCGCATCGTAGACCGCTTTCTGAACGGCGATATTCCTCGATGGCATACATCTGCATATGCATAGATGGTTTATCTCGGCTACGCCCGGACCGGCACGGTCAGCGGAACAGGACGGTCGGGCGGAGTTATCCGAGGAGTAGGGTTTCGGGTCCTGCCATGCGCGGGGGGCTTGGCACGCTGGCCGCCTCGGCTGTCGCCCTGGGTTTGCTGACCTCGCTGTGGGCGGCGGCGCTCGTGACCGGCGTCAGTTCAGGGGCGTCCGGTGGCCCAGGTGGGTCGGCGACCCCCTCCGGCCCCTCGCCGTCGGTAGGGGTCGGAGCCGCGGGCACCCCCGCCGTGCCCGCTGACGTCTCCGCCTCCTTCGACGCCCGCGTGGGGCAGACTGCGGAGGCCCTCGCTGCCGCGGGAGTGCCCTCCAGCTCAATCCGCTTGCCGTACACCGGCACCCCGGCCGAGATCGTTCACGGTGCGGTGCTCCCCGGCTACGCCGTGGCGGCGGAGGCCGCCGGGCCCGGCGACCCTCAGGCACCTGCCCCGGTCGGCATCGGGTACCTGGGCGAAAGTGACCCCGCCGGCTCGATCGAGACGACGACCTTGGAGGCGTCCAGCCTGCGGGGGACGTTGACCGTCGACGATCTCGACACGCTCTACCTGGACGGCGATGCCCCCAACCTGTGGGGGATCCAACTGAACTCCGTGCTGGACGGGGTCACTCTCGCCGGGGTCGGCGGCTATCAGTTCTGGGTGCAGAACGCCGTCGAGTACTACGGTTCCAACCAGACCCTGAACCTGGGGGAGGACACCTGGAACGTCTCGAGCGGCTCGGCGTTCGTCCCCGCGGGGAGCTCTACCGTCCTCCAGCACAGCCCGAACGGCTCGGTGATGGGGGGAGTCTACCTCGGGATGGGGCCCTGGATCCACGCCCCCTTTCCGTTCTCCCTGACGCTCTACCTGAACTCCTCCCTGGCCACCGACGGGAACCAGGAGCTGTGGTACAACTACAGCCTGGAGGCTGCGGGGGGCGTCGAGGCCGGCGGGAACTTCGACTGGCTCATCTTCAACTCCGGAGCGCCCGCGGCGACGCCCGCGCTGGCGCCGTTCGTGGCCAGCGGGACCCGGACGACGCCGACCGGTCTGCCGGACGACTTCGAGCTCGACTACGGCATCGGGGGGTTCAACGCGGAGTCGATGGATGTCCTGGCGGCGAACCTCACCGCGTCGCTCGACTACTGTCCCCTGGCCAACGTAACGTGCGGGACGGGCGCCTACCAGCCGACCCCGGCCGCGGTCGATTACGGGGGACAGACCGGCGAGACGAGCTTGGGGCTGGCCGAAACGTACAACGGCACCACGGTCTCCGACACTGCGGGGCCCTTCATTCTCCGGGGCCTCTGGGGCTACGCGGGCTCCTCCGGCTCGGACGCGGGCGTGAGCCCGGTCGCCAACCAGATCCAGGCGTTCGGTGACCCGCTGGGCTCGCTCGCCGGTGAGCCGTACGTCTTCGTCTTCTTCACGGGCACGAGCTCGATGGACCCGGACCCCGCGTGGGCGCCGGACGTACCGGTCTGGTACCTCGCTCCCGGCACCTACCACTACGCGCTGCTGCTGGCCGACTACGCCGCCGCGTCCGGCACGCTGGTGGTGGGTTCGGCGCCGACGGCGCTCCAAGCGAACCTCACCTACGCTCCGACCAGCGGGGTCTACACGCCGCTCTGGGCGTTCGGCAACGCCGAACTGGCGTGGCTCGCCTCCAGCGGCCTGGGCACGATCTCCGACCAGTACCGCTTGTTCAACAACCCGACCGACGGCTGCACGGGCTGCGACGGGGCCCCCGACGGAACGCTGGCGCCGCTGTTCTTCTCCATGAACGGCTACCTCTACCCCTCGTTCCCGGGGATCCTGCTCGACGGCACCAGCGCGTACGTCCAGGTCCTGGACCCGGTGAGCTTCAACGTGTTCACCGAGGTCTACGGTTCCTCCCCGGACACCGTCCGCATCCCGTTCGACCTGCAGCTGCAGTTCGTCCAGACGGAGCACGTCACCCTGTCCGGCGACGCGGCCGGCGGCGGCTGGCCGGGTTTCCTCGAGACGATCACCCTCGCGGGCGTGGTCCCGGCGTCGCAGAACTTCTTCCCCGAGGCCGACGTGATGTTCTGGAACTCCTCGAGCGACCTGGTCGAGGACAATGCGTTCGTCCCCTCCCCGCTGCCGCCGTCCAGCGGTGGCTGCGTCGTCGGCGGCTGTCCGCCGTACCTCTGCTACAGCTGCTCGGCGCTCGCCGGCCTGCTGCTCTACGGCGGAACGAACAACACCGTCTGGGGCAACACCTTCAAGGACCCGGCCCCGCAGGCGGGGCTGGCCTCGACCTCGTACGCCGGCCTCGCCGAGGCGGAGAGCGGGGACCTGATCTACAACAACAACTTCTCCGTCGACAATCCGGTCCTCTACCTGCCGTACGACGTCTTCCAGGACGCCTGCCCGATCGGCTACGCCGGTTCCTGCGGGCCGCTCACGCCCACCGCCTACGCCGACAGCTGGAACGTCACGCCGCAACCGGCGGACCAGGTCTCGGCGATCGTCAACGGCCAGGCCCTGTCGGGCAGCGTGCTCGGTCCGGCCTGCTCGCAGCAGGGCGGCAACTTCTGGCAGAACTACGGGGGGACCCTGAACCCGACGGGTCAGCTCCCGTACGTCGACCGCTACAACTACACGGAGGACGCCGCGCTCCTCCCGCCGGGGGCGACGCTCCAGAACGGCATCGAGGTCGGCGGCGACGCGGCCCCGATCGCTCCGGGCTCGTGCGCCGGCTCGCTCACCCTGCGGCTGCACGCCACCGGACTGCCGAAGGGCTCGGCGTGGTCGGCCGGGTTCGCGGGAGGCCTCCTGCGCAGCTCGACCACCGCGTGGATCAACCTCACGGTCGACCCGGGGGTCGTCCGCTACACCTTCACCGGCCCGGTCGGCTACGCGGCCGCGGTGGTCACCGGCAAGGGGGCGCCCACGTTCTCCAGCGCCAACCTCAGCGCCTCGACCGAACTGACCGTGCGGTTCGGGGTTCCCGAACTGGTCACGTTCAACGAGACCCGCTCGACCGCCTGGCCCGGCCTGCCTGCCGGGACCCTCTGGGGGGTCACGCTCTCCGCGGCCGCCGCCGGTGACGCTCCCGGGGCCGTGCTCACGACGCAGGGCAGCTCCGTGAGCTTCACGCTCGTCCACGGCGCCGCGTACCGCTACGTCATCGACCGGCCGTCCAACGTCTCCGCCTCCCCGACCCACGGGAGCCTGACGGTGCCGGCTCGCGCCAAACAGCTGCCGGTCCGGTTCCGCCCGTACACCGCCGAGGTCACGTTCGCCGAGCACGGCCTCGCTCGGGGCGCGACCTGGTGGGTGACGCTCACCCCGCTGGCGCCGGCGGGCCCGCCGATCAATCTGTCCGGCCACACCGCGTCGCTGTCGGTGCGGCTGACCAACGGCACCTACCACTACGCGATCGGGACGCTGGCCCCGTTCGGGGCCTCGCCCAGCGGAGCCAACCTGACGGTGGAGGCCCCGCACGCCCTGCACGAGCCGGTCGCTTTCGCTCCGACCGGTGCCCCTGCCGAGACCGCTGCGACCCCCGCGGAGCCGACCCCGCTCGCCGCGCGGGCCGATCGCTAGTCCGGCCCGGCGAACCCCTTTTGCGGCGGCACGGCTGCCGGACCTCGTGGCGGGCGCGAGCCTGGCGGACTGCCTGCTCGACGTCTGGCGGCAGCTGCTCGTGGAGGACCGTCCGGAGGTCGAGGTGGCGGGGCAGCGGTCGCGTGTCTCGCGCACCCGCAGCAAGGGGCTGCGGGTCGTGAGCGTCCGCTTCGCGGAGCAGGTGATCGAGGGGATCGAGCAGAACCCTGCGACCCGATCCCGATGGGCCCAGCTGGCCCAGGAGGGGCAGCGGATCGTCCAGTTCTCCTGCCGCGGGCGGTACTTCGCCAACGTGTGCGAGGGGACGCTGACCCGCTACCCGGCCTGGAAGGCCCTCGGCCTGCCGGACTGAGCCGTGAGCGGGCGGACCGTCGGGCTGGCGACCTGGGCGGGCCTTCCCGACCTCGGTCCGGACGACCGGTTGCTGCTCGGCCCCCTCGCCCAGCGGGGCCTCCGTCCGACCCCGGTGGTCTGGAGCGAGCCGGCCCCGGACCCGGCGTCGCTCGACCTCGTGGTGGTGCGGTCGACCTGGGACTACCATCACCGGCGCAACGACTTCCTGCGATGGGCGGAACGCGTGGGGGCCCGCACGCGGCTGCTCAACGACGCCGCCACGCTGCGCTGGAACAGCGACAAGCGTTACCTGCGCGAGCTGGAGGAGCGGGGGCTGCCGGTCGTCCCGACGGTCTGGGACGACGAGATCTCCAGCGCCACCGGGGTCCTGCGGGAGCGGGGCTGGGCGCGGGCGGTCCTGAAGCCGTGCGTGTCGGCGAGCGGCGAGGGGGCGGTGCTGCTGGAGGCGGACGCGCCGGCGCGGAACGAGGAGGAGCTCGGGCGCCTGCGGGCCCGTGGCGCCGTCATGCTCCAGCCGTTCCTGGATGGGGCGGTCGAGCCGGGCGAGCGCTCGCTCGTCTTCCTGGACGGTCGCTTCTCCCACGCGGTGCTGCGCGCGCCGAAGTTCGCGGACGGGAGCCCGCTGCGCGATGGGGCGCCGCTCGCCCCTTCGGCGACCGAGCGGGACACGGCCGGCCGCATCCTGGCCGCGGTCCAGCCGCTGCCGCTGTACGCGCGGGTCGATCTGGTGCCGGTCGACGGCACCCCCCGCCTGATGGAGCTGGAGCTGATTGAGCCGTTGCTCTACTTGGGCGCCCAGCCCGGGTCCGCCGAGCAGCTGGCCGAGGCGATCGCCCGCCGCCTCAGCTAGTCGGGCCGCCGGTCGCCGGCGACGGCGCCGGTACCTTCGGACGGCGCAGCAGCAGCACGCTACCGACCACCGCCGCCACCGCGAGGGCCCCCAGGCCGCCCCAGAACCAGAGCGGAGCTCCCGAGACGAAGCCGGACAGGGTGGTCTGGCCGACGGTCACCGTCATCGACGTGTGGCTCGAGCCGCCCCCCGAGTCGTTCACCCAGAGCTGCACCGAGTAGGTCCCGCTCGTGTTGTACTGGTGCAACGGATCCGGCAGCGAGCTGCCCGAGTGGTCCCCGAAGCTCCAGGCGTAGGTGTACGGTCCCTGCCCGCCGGAGACGTTGCCGTAGAAGCGGTCCATCTCGCCGGCGAGCGGCTGGCGAGGAGCGATTGCCGCCGACGCCGACGGGTCCGCCACGATCGTCACCGGCACGACCGCCGACGCCGTGGCGGAATCGCCGTCCGTAGCGACCACCGTCGCGTCGAAGGTCCCGGTCTTGCTGTAGGTGTGCGAGGCGTTCTGGGTGGCGGCGGTACCGCCGTCGCCGAACGTCCAGGCAAACTTCAGCGGCGCCGTGCCGGGGGAGGTGACGTTCGTGACGAACGCCACGGAGGTCCCGACGTCGGCGATCGCCGGGCTGGCGGTCGCCCGGACGCTCGGTCCGGCCGAGACGTGCACCTCCACCAGCGACGAGGTCGCCACCGCGTCCACCGCGTCGGCGACGCTGACCTGGGCTAGGTAGGTCCCGGCGGTCGTGAAGACGTGCGAGGCGGTGATGGTCGAGCCCTCGCTCACGACGTAGGCATCGGTCCCGTCCCCGAAGCTGAACGAGGCCCGCAGCGGGGCGGCCTCGAAGGACACCGTCGCCGTGTAGCCGATCGACTCGCCGATCTCGCCGTCCAGCGTGGTGGCTTCGAGCACCACCGACGGGGCGATGACGTACGCCCAGGTCTCGTTGTAGCCGCCGTACTTCGTGAGGTTGAAGCCGTCGACGAGGATCGGGACCGACCCGTTGTCCGCGAGGGCGAAGCCGGAGGAGTCCAGTTCCGGAGGGGCCACCGACGGGGCCTCCTTCGTCCAGACGCCGTTGTCGAACAGCCAGGTCTCGTTGCTGTCGCTCTCGGCCGTGCTGTTGTAGCCTCCGAACAGCAGCACCCCCGAGCCGCCCGGGTAGTAGATCATCGGGGCCTGGTCGACGGCCGGAGGGGCCGTCTTGGTCGTGACGTTCCACCACTCGTTGCTGTACAGCTCCCAGGTCTGGGAGCTCTGGACGCCGGAGGCGAGGTAGCCGCCGAACTCGACGACGTAGCCGTTCGCCGCGTCGTAGGCCATGGACGGCGCGTAGACCTCCGGCGGGGCGATCGAGCTCTCGGTCAGCTTCACCCAGCCGGCGCCGCCCTCCCAGATCCAGGTGTCGTTGAAGTAGCCGGTGCCGCTCGGACCGTAGCCGCCGAACAGGACGGAGCCGTTCTCCTCCGGCTGGGGGTCGAACGCCATCGCCGCGTACGCTCGCGCCGGCGGCGCGACACTGTAGGAAGAGACGTTGGTCCAGGCGCCGTCGCTGAACAGCCAGGTGTCGTCCAGGTAGGTGCCGTCCGGGCCGATGCCGCCGAACATCAGGACCCCGCGCATGTTGGCGTCGTAGTCCATCGCGGGGTACGAGCGGGCCGTCGGGGCGTCCAGCGGGTTCGTGATGTTCGTCCAAGCTCCGTCCGCGAACACCCAGGTGGCGTTGCTCGCCGCGCTGCTCCCGCCCTCGAAGTTGCCCCCGAAGTAGACGGTCTCGTTGCTCACCGGGTCCCAGGCCGCCGCCCCCCCGAAGCTCGCGGGGGGCTGGACGTCGAGTCCGCTGGCGGTGACGTTCACCCAGGTCGGCGAGAGCTCGATGCAGCTGATGCACTTGATCGCTGGGCTTGGGCTGACCGCCGCGGGCCCGGTCGTGACCGTCAGGACCTCACCGGCAGGGTGGACGGCCCGGTCCACGGTGAGCCCGCCCATCGACAGGAGGAGCGTACCGATCGCCAGGACCGCGAGGACCGCATCGCGCCGCGGAGGGGCGGCGCGCCTGCCCCCGCTCCAGGCCAGGGGACCGTAGCTCGACATCGCTCAGGTCGCCCCGGGCGGCGGAGACGGCGAGGAGGGGCTGGAGGCGTCCGGGGCCGAGGTCCCGCCGCTCGCACCGGGCGGGATCGTCGCGCTGCCGGTCGGGTCGAACGGACGGGGCGGTCCGCGCGGGGGCCGGCGCCGCCGGCCGATCACGGCCACGACCGCCAGCAGCAGCGCCACGCCGACCGCCGCGAGGACGACGTAGAGCAGGTAGTCCGGCGGCGCGACGGAACCGGTGACCACCTTGACCCCCGACGGCACCGGGACCGAGCGGAGGGAGGACCCGAGCTCCGTCAGCTCCAGCTCGCGGATCGGCTCGGTGCTGTTGCCGCCGGTCGGGGCGACGGCGTAGACCACGATCGAGCTGCCGGCCTGGACCAGGCCGTAGCTGACGACGCCCGCGAGCGGGATGGAGGTGAGGT
>JASHYB010000086.1 GCA_030043255.1 Thermoplasmata archaeon
GTGGAGCGGGACGGGTTCCTCTTCACCGACCTGCGGCCGGCCTAGTCGCACGCCGCCGACAGGCTCAGGGTCCGGGGCGCTCGACGCGCGACGCGAGGGCCTCGACGACCTCGTCGGCGTCGTTCGGCATCGGTACGCGACGGTAGTCGATCCCGTGGCTGCCCGCGTACTCCCGCACCACCACGTCCAGGTCGTAGAGGACCTCCAGGTGGTCGAAGACGAACCCGAACGACGCGACGAGCTGGGTCTTCGCGCCGCGGCCCTGCCAGTCGACCATGACCTCGGTGATGTCCGGTCCGAGCCACGGTTCCGTGGTGTTGCCGGCGCTCTGGAAGGTGAACGACCAGCGGTCGAGCCGGGCCGCCCCGGCGATCGCCCGGGAGGTCTCCTCCAGCAGCCGCGGGTACGGGTCCCCTCGCTCGAGCATGCGCTGCGGCAGGCTGTGGGCGCTCAGCAGGACGGTCCGCCCCGGGTCCGGGATGTGGCCGAGCTCGCGGCCGATCGCCCGCGACCAGTACTGCACCCAGTTCGGGTCCAGGTGCCAGTCCAGGCGCACGTCGACGTCGATCGGCCGGGACGCGGCGCGCTGACCCTCGGCGACCCCCTGGCGGTACGGCTCGCCGATCCACAGTGACGGGTAGGGGGTGGTGGCCACCGCCGTGAGGTGGCGGAAGCCGCGCGCGGACGCCTCGGCAACGACGTCGCGCAGCGCCGGCCGTCCGTGCTTGACGCCGAGCAGGACCTCCGTCGCCGGGGCGTCGCGGCGCAGGCGCCGCTCGAGCTTGGCGCGCAGCGAGGCGAGGATCCGGTTCTGCGGCGAGCCGCCGATCCGGTCGTAGCGGCGGCGGTACTCGTCGACCATCTCGGCGGACGGGGCCTGGCCGTGCAGGACCTCGCGGAGGTACTCCGGGAGGTCGGCGGAGCCGTTGGGGCTGCCGTAGCCCATCAGGAGGACGGCGTGCTCGCTCTCCGGGGTCGTGGAGGGACTGGTCATCGTCGCGAACCTCCGGCCGCGTGGACGAACTCGACGAGCTCGCCGACGCGGGCCGGGTCGGTCTCCGGCAGCACGCCGTGACCTAAATTGAAGACGTGCGCACGACGGTCCGGCAGCTCGGCGAGGACCGCCGCCGCCTCCCGGCGGACCGCCTCCGGCCCGGCGAGCAGCGCGGCCGGCTCGAGGTTGCCCTGCAGCGCGAGCGCCGGTCCGGCGCGCCGGCGGACCGAACCGAGCGGCTCCCGCCAGTCGACGCCGAGGGCGTCCGCGCCGGTCCGGGCCAGGGCCTCGACCAGATGCGACGAACCGGTGGAGAAGTAGATCGTCGGCCGACCGAGCGGCCGCAGGGCGTCGAAGATCGAGCGCAGCGGCCCCAGGAGACGACGCTCGAACGTCCGCAGGCCGACCGCGCCTACCCAGGTGTCGAACAGCTGGAGCGCGGCGGCGCCACGGGCCGCCTGGAAGGTGAGGTAGTCGATGGTCATCTCGGTCAGCCGCTCGAGCAGGCGGTCGAAGGTCGCCGGGTCGGCGTAGAGCAGGCGCTTGGTCTCGGTCATCTCCCGCGACGCGCGTCCTTCGATCAGGTAGGAGGCGAGGGTGAACGGTCCGCCGGCGAAGCCGAGGATCGGCCGCTCCCGCTCCTCCTCCAGGAACCGCTCGATCGCCTCGCCGACGTACGGCAGGTCCCGGGCGGCCGAGAACGCGCGGAGCGCGTCGACCTGCTCGCGCCGGCGGATCGGCTGGGCGACGACCGGCCCCAGGCCCGGGTCGATCGAGAACGGGACCCCGAGCCCCTCGAACGGCAGCGAGATGTCGGCGAAGACGACCCCCGCGTCGACGTCGTACCGCCGCAGCGGCTCCAGCGTGACCTGCGCCGCGAGCGCCGGGGTCCGTGCGATCTCCAGGATCGGATGCTGCGCGCGCAGCGCCCGGTAGCCGGGGAGATGGCGGCCGGCCTGGCGCATCAGCCAGATCGGGGTCGTGTCGGTCGGTTCGCCCCGCAGGGCCCGGGTCAGACGGTCCCGCCTCACGACCCCCTCCCGCGCCGGGCGGCCCGGAAGGCGCGGCGCCACACGGAGGCGGCCCGCTCCAGGTCGGCGTCCCGCACGGCGGCGGAGACGAACGTGGTCTCGAGGCTCGACGGCGGAAGATAGACGCCGTCGCCCAGGGCCCGGTGGAAGAAGCGCGCGTAGCGCCGCCGGTCCGTGCGCCGCGCGCTCCGCTCGTCGCGGATCGGGCCGGCGGCGAAGAAGAGGCCCAGCATCGAGCCGACCCGCTGGACGGTCAGCGGCGAGAGCGCCTCCTCGTCCGCGGCCGCCGTCAGGTCCGCTTCCAGCTGGCGCGAACTTCGCTCCAGGTCCCGGTAGAGCCGGTCGGTGAGCTGCCCGACGGTCGCAAGGCCCGCGGCCATCGCCACCGGGTTGCCCGCGAGCGTGCCGGCCTGATAGACCGGCCCGAGCGGCGCGAGCTGCTCCATCAGCGCCCGGCGGCCCCCGTAGGCCCCGACCGGCATCCCGCCGCCGATCACCTTCCCCAGCGTGACCAGGTCCGCCTCGAGGCCGAGCTCCCGATGCACGGTGCCCCGGCGGAGGCGGAAGCCGGTGATCACCTCGTCGGCGATGACGAGGGTTCCGGACCGACGTGCGAGCCGGGACAGCT